>CBFIBI010000009.1:0-52894 GCA_965660725.1 Opitutales bacterium | reverse complement strand
ATCGGCCACATGAAAAACTCCGGATGTGGTACGTCGGTCACTGGCAGGATTGTGAAGCACGCCCTGGGCAATCCTTCTTGATTCCATGATAGAGGAAGAAAAATTATAGCCGTCCCTCGGTAAGGAAGTAATGCGTGCGAGACCATGCTTGTCCAAAACAAAAGATTCAGTAGGCAGACTAGGACGATCCGTTCCAAGGATTCGAGTAAGAAAGTCCTGAATTCTTCTGTCAGCCGGACAAAGATACCCTCTTAATAATCTTACTTTTTCTCGATACTCTTTAACAAGGGATGCACTTAGTCGAAGGCTTGGGTTGTCAGATTGATCTCCAACTGTGGGCAAGCCAAGCGTAGCAAGTTTAAGATTGGCGTAATTTACAAGCTCATTGTATTCAGGATCTCCAAGTCCGTACCCTGCACTTACGCCAAGTTGGTCAATTTTTTCTTCTGGAAGTATAGTTTTCATATTTTATTGTAACATACTATGAATAGCTCATGCCTTTTTCACTATTAAATTAAAATATGTGTAAAAAATTAACAATTAACGCCATATTATTTCTTTTTTGTTAAAAAATCTGTGATTTATCAGATCAACGATTCTAGATTTTTAACTATGTAATCCCAATCTAAATATCAGGCTTGAACAAAATTTCTTACCATGTATCTTAGAATATCTTTGGGGCCCTTAGCTCAGTTGGTTAGAGCATGCGACTCATAATCGCCAGGTCGTCGGTTCGAGCCCGACAGGGCCCACCATTATCGAAAAACTGACTCGATTGATTTTTTCTATTATTGTGAGAGTTTTTTTCACTGACAAAAAATAGTCAATTTCAACATTACCATTCTTATAAATGTATTATTTTTGTTCTACGCTTGCAAAGTTATCTTTAATAAAGTGGATAATCTTCTGTAACAAAAAGTAGACTGCAAAATGCCATAATAATGGCTAGAAATTTGAAAAAGATTGGGGCAATCCTTATCGTATTAATATTAAGAGGACTCTCTAAATAATGATGTAAAAAGTATTTAGCGTGTTTTACTCCTAGCAACTTTTTTTGCCATTTCAAAACGGGCAGCCGCTTCCAATTGTTCGATTTGTGCTTGGTCGGTATTACTTTCTTTAGCCTCTTTTAATGCTAATTCCGCTTTTTGAATTGCTTCTTCGATTGCTTCTTCATCTTCTTCAGCAACCTTGGAGGCTCCATCGGTTAAGATCGAGATTTTATCGCCATAAACTTCCAGAAAACCGGTATTTATCGAGATATAGTCAAATTCATTGTCATGCTCAATTTTCAAATAGCCTGGAACTACTTTATCAATGATGGGGATATGTTTGGGCAGAATATCAATTCTGCCATTTGCAGTAGGAATTACGACTGATTTGACTTCTTTCGAAAATGTAATCGAATCAGGAGTGACTATCTCTAGATAAAGGGGCATTACATTTAAAAATTAAGACTCTTTCTGATTAATGACGCCATCAATTCCACCCTTCATATAAAAGTCATTTTCAGAAACTTCATCTAATTCACCATCAAGAATCATTTTAAAGCCTTTAATCGTATCTTTAACAGAGACATATTGACCGGCAACACCAGTAAATACCTCAGCTACATGAAAAGGTTGTGATAAAAACTTTTGAATTTTTCTTGCACGAAATACAGTTTGTTTTTGTTCTGGAGATAATTCATCTAATCCTAAAATTGCTATTATGTCCTGTAAGTCCTTGTAAGACTGTAGAACTTCCTGAACCCCGCGAGCAACCTTAAAATGTTCTTCACCAACTATATCTGGTGACAGTGCATTAGAAACTGATGCGAGTGGATCAACTGCAGGGTAAATACCTAATTCCGCAATTGATCTTTCAAGGACGATAGTTGAGTCTAGGTGGGCGAATGTATTGGCAGGGGCTGGGTCTGTGAGGTCATCAGCAGGTACATATACAGCTTGGAAAGACGTAATAGATCCTTTTTTCGTAGAAGTAATCCTTTCCTGCAAAATTCCCATTTCTTCAGAAAGCGTAGGTTGGTATCCCACTGCAGATGGTGATCGACCAAGTAAGGCTGATACTTCAGAACCAGCCTGTGAGAAACGGAAAATGTTATCGACGAAAAGCAAAACATCTTGACCCATCTCATCACGAAAATATTCAGCCATGGATAATCCTGAAAGAGCAACTCTCATACGGGCACCTGGTGGTTCATTCATTTGTCCGTAAACTAGAGCAACCTTAGATTTAGAGATATCATCCTGATTAATAACGCCCGCTTCAGACATTTCTTGGTAAAGATCGTTTCCTTCTCTTGATCTTTCACCAACGCCAGCAAAAACAGAATATCCTCCGTGGGCTTTTGCGATGTTATTAATTAACTCCATTATAACAACAGTCTTTCCAACCCCTGCCCCACCGAATGCACCAACTTTACCTCCTTTAATAAACGGGCAGATTAAATCAATAACTTTGATGCCAGTTTCAAGAATATTTGCTTCGGTATCTTGATCCATCAATTCGGGAGCTGCCCTGTGTATTGGGCGTGTATGTTCATTTCCACACTCACCTTTATTGTCAACAGTTTCGCCAATCACATTAAAAATTCGACCTAATACTTTTTCACCTACAGGCACTGAAATGGGGGCACCGGTGTTCAGGACCTCAGTCCCTTTGACAAGCCCTTCAGTAGATGACATTGCAACAGAACGGACTCTATTATTACCAAGATGCTGTTGGGTTTCAAGGACGAGTCTTTTACTTACCTCATCGCCTGGTATTGTATAGCTAACCTCAAGTGCATCATATATTTTAGGTGTTGATCCATCTGGGAATTCAGCATCAACAACAGCACCTATGACTTGAACAATTTTACCAAGTTTATTGTTTTCGATATCCATTTTTTAAAAGCTTTATATTATTTAGAGAATGAGGCTGCGGAGATTTCTAAAATCTCTTGAGTTATTGCAGCTTGTCTAGCACGATTGTATTGGAGAGTAAGATCATCGATAAGATTACCCGCATTATCTGTTGCACTTTTCATCGCAACCATTCTTGCACTATGTTCAGAGGCTTGTGCTTCAAGAATTAGTTGGAAAATCTCTTGCTTCAAATAAAGAGATGCAAGTTCAGAAAGAACGATTTCTTTATCCTCTATAAGAATTTCTCTGCTATCCTTAGGATTTGGTTTAGAATCTGATTGAAATCGACTGTGTAATTTCTCGACCATGGATGACAGATCATTAAGCGGAAATAATCGAATTGTTTCAGGTTCTTGCCTAAGTGTATTGATGAAATTGGTGTAAACTACTTCTATTGTGTCAATATTGCCCTCATCGTAATTTCTGAGCATAAACTCAACAATTTTGCGGACATCTGAAAATGATGGTTTATCTGGAATCGAAAAGTCAGCTAAAAGGTCTCTTCTTGTTTTGGATAAAAATTGGGAAGCTCTTTTGCCAACGGACACATACTTTGCTGAATTATCAATTTTTGTTACTTCTCGAAACAGATTTCCGTTTAAGCCACCGCAGAGTCCCTTGTCAGTACCAATAACTAAAATTCCGCGATGCTTCAATGGTCTTTGCTTGAAGTAAGATTGAGTGACCTCTTCAAATTCATCTGCAATCGTCCCAATGATATCTGCAAGAAGCATAGCATATGGGCGGCCTGATTTTGCAGAATCCTGTGCTTTTTTCATTTTTGAAGTAGCGACCATTTGCATAGCACGAGTAATCTGTCTGGTGTTTTTAACACCTTTGATCCTTATTCTAATATCTCGTGTGTTGGCCATTTTATCAAAAAGGAACTAAGCTAGGACTGGGTTCTTTTCCAATCTTCAAGTGTAGAGCGTAGTTTTTCTTCTACTTCGGATTCTAATTTACCGCTAGAATAGATCTCATTACAAACTTCTGCACCCTGTGTTGTGAGAAAGTCTTTTAGACTTTCAACGGATGCAGAAATTTGGGCAGCCTCAATCGAGTCAAAGAAATCATTCTGCATTGCCCACATGATTGCTGTTTGTATTTCAACAGGTATTGGATTGTAAGCAGTTTGCTTGAACATTTCGACAATTCTTGCTCCTCTGTCTAATCTAGCTTTGGTTGCAGCATCAAGGTCTGATTCAAATTGTGAAAATGCAGCAAGTTCTCTAAACTGAGCGAGTTCAAGCTTAACTTTTCCTGCAACCTTTTTGTACGCCTTGATTTGTGCTGCAGAACCGACTCGCGAAACTGATAAACCAACGGAAACTGCGGGTCTGATACCTTTATTGAAAAGATCTGTTTCCAAGAAAATTTGACCATCAGTAATTGAGATAACATTAGTTGGAATATAACCAGATACATCACCCATTTGTGTTTCAATGATCGGAAGTGCAGTTAGAGAACCGTTTCCATTATCTTCATTTAGACGTGCTGACCTCTCAAGAAGTCTTGAGTGTAGATAGAAGACATCTCCGGGATAGGCTTCACGACCTGAGGGTCGTTTTAAAATAAGTGAAATTTGACGGTATGCAACAGCGTGTTTGGATAGGTCGTCGTAGACAATTAACGCATCCATACCATTCTCCATGAACCACTCACCCATTGCACATCCTGAATAAGGGGCCAAATATTGATTTGCGGGGTTATCTGCAGCAGGTGCTGAAACAATGGTAACATAATCCATTGCTCCGGTATCTTCCAAAACTTTAATGGTTCTTGCAATATTGGAATTCTTTTGTCCCACAGCAACATAGATACAAAAAACTGGTCTGAAGTTTTTATCACCTGATTCAGCACCTTGCTTATTAATCTTTGCTTGGTTTATGATAGTATCAATGGCTATAGTTGTCTTTCCGGTTGATCTGTCACCAATAATAAGCTCTCTTTGACCTCTTCCAATAGGAATCATTGAATCTACTGCCATAATACCAGTTTGGAGAGGTTGACTAACTGATTTACGAGGTATAATACCAGGAGCAATTCTTTCCACGGGGTAAGTTAAATCAGAATCGATTGGACCTTTATCGTCAATTGGTCTTCCAACTGCGTCCACTACTCTGCCTAAAAGTCCTTTGCCTACAGGGACAGATAGGAGTTTTCCTGTAGTTTTTGCTTCATCACCTTCCTTTAATTGACTGGTTTCTCCAAGAATGACACAACCAATTGAGTCTTCTTCTAAATTAAGGGCAATACCCAAAACATTGTTTGGAAATTCAACCATTTCATTGTACATGACTTTAGAAAGACCTTCAACTCGTGCTACTCCGTCTGCCAAAGTAGTAATTGTACCAACATTTGTATGCGAAGGGTCCGTAGAAAGATCTTCTATTTCTTTGCGAATTAAATCTGTAATTGAACTCATTGTTATTTAAATTAAGTGAGAGATTTTTTTAGTCTAGATAATCTACATGCAATAGAATCTTCATACACATCATCTCCGAGTTTGAGGCGAAAGCCGGCAATTAATGAATCATTTGAACTTACGACTATTACTGGCTTATTTTCACCATTCGAAGGAAGTTTGCTAGAAACGCACTCAGAAAAATGAGCGTCATTGACTGGACCTGATTTTTCGATTGTACACTCGTAACTAGAAATTTTGTTTTTAATGAGTGTATGATAAGAATTTAATATGTGAATGGATCTAGATTTTGGAAGTTTTCTTAGTTCTGTTAGCACTTGTTGCACTTTTTCTAGCGAAACCTTTCCATCTTGATCCAAAGATTCTGTAACAAGATGCTGTGCAAGTTTAAAAAATTTAGATTCTACAGCCATTAGAACTAGGATGACAGACTAATTTCTTTTGCTGCGGCTTCGGCAAAACGAGATTTTTCATCCTCATTTAGCTCTCTTTGCAATACTTTAGTGGTAGCAAGAACAACCAATGAAGCAATTTCATTTCTGGCTTCTTTTAAAACTTTCTGCCTCTCAAGTTCCATTGACACTTTAGCTTTTTGGATAATTTCTTCCGCTTGCTTACGAGCCTCCTCTTTTTGCGATTCAATAAATGATTTCGCTTGTTCCTGAGCCATTGAAACCGTTTTCTTGGCTTTTAAAGAGGCTTCCTGCAATGTTTCGTTCTGCTTTTTTTCAGTTTCCTCAAGTTCAAGTTTAATCTTATCAGCGTTTTTAAGTGAGTCAGCAATTTGTTTTTCTCTTTCTTTGATAGTTGATAATATTTTTTTGAATGCAAAAAACCAGATTGCTAAAGCCACAAGTGTAAAATTGATTACTTGTGCTGTAAACATTGGCCAATCAATACCAAATGTTTTGACGATATTATCAGCAGTCTCGGCTATACTTGCAATTGCAATCATTTAGGAAGAAACTCCGTAAAGAATTATCCGAGAAATAATGAATAAAAAGCAACAGCTTCAGCTAAAGCCATCCCAATGATAGATTGGACCAAAATTGCACCTGATGCATCGGGATTACGTCCGACAGCCTCCACTCCCTTCATTCCAACAATTCCAACGCCGATAGCCGCACCAAGGCAACCTAGGGCTCCTTGGATACTTCCAGTAATTCCGCTAGGTTGTGCGGTAGCTTGTGAAATTTGATCTGTTGCTTGTGCTAGTACTTCAATCATGATATAATGTATTTTTAATTTTAGTTATGATCGCCTACATTTGATATATAGTCTCGATCCAAAATTTAATGATGCTCATCTCCATGGTTACACATCAAACCGATGTAAACTGCAATTAGTAGCATAAATACGAGAGCTTGTACAAGTCCTATTAATACTTCCATAAAGTAGAATGGTAAGGGCAGAATCCATTCTAAGCCAGGTATTAGAGTAAACATGCTGTGAAGGAGGCTTTCTCCACCATAAACATTCCCAAAAAGTCTAAATGTTAGAGAAACTGGACGAAACAATATTGAAACTATTTCAATTACTCCAACAGCCAAAAACATAGGAATTAAGCCAATAAAGACCGCTAAACCAACTTCGGCTTTATCAGCTTTATTGCCAAAAATGTGTACGATAATATTTTTAAATCCTTCAAACTTTATTATGAAGTAGAGCCAACAGAGATTTGCAACGGCAGCAAGTGCAAGTGTCATATTAAGGTCAGCATTTCCAGGTCTGATAACGCCCTCTAGTACGCTAAAGTGACCATTTTCGGTTGTAATTCCATATCCGATGGTGCCTACTCCTGGTAAAAGACCACTCCAATTCTGGATGAGAATGAATATAAATAATCCGCTAAGAAGCCAAAAAGAAGGAAAGAAAACTTTTTTCCCAACGATTGGTTCAACAACATTGCGGATACCGCCAACGATAGACTCAGCAATCAGTTGGCCTTTTGTAGGAATTAGGGTAATTTTTCCAGCTATAACCCTTATGCTAAGGATAATTAATAAAGAAATTAACCAACTTGTAATCATTGAGTTGGTTATGGGAAGTGAACCGAGCATAAATGCTTTTTCAGCGGTCAAACTAACTCCATCTTTTCCAGCAGAGAACAAATTAGAAGAGAGAGAAAGGAGGAATATAATAGAAAATAGTATTCTCAAATGATTTCAACTATAAGCTGAGATTAAGATAGGTCAATAATGATTTTTGATTTAGGACTACAAAAAAACATAATTAGCGTAACCCCATAGTTTAAGGGAATTATTAAAATCAAAACGGAAAAAACTATTAGATAATCTTATAATGGTTTAGCGGAAAGGGTTTGGAAATTAGGTAATAAATCTTGGAAATAACTACTATGATTAAGTGGTAGTTCGTCCGATGTTATTTCCCATAACGGCGAATTACTTATTTCTCTTACTGTCCATTCGAAATAATCTCTATGATCTGTTCTAAAAAAAAGTTGACTTGTATTATTAGAATTTTTTTTTAATTTTTGTAAAAAATCTTGCTGGATTAGCCTTCTTTTATGATGTTTTTTTTTGGGCCACGGATCAGGGAAAAAAATGAAGGTCCTGCGAATTAAAATATTTATGGGTTTGAAATCCAAAAAATCATTGGCACTAGTCTTCATAAAATGAAGATTAGTTCTTTTGTTCTTTTCTTTTTTTATATTAGATTTGATTATTCGTTTGGAAATTAAATCAATTCCAATGCAATTTAAATCCGGATAAAAATCAGAATATAAATTTAGCCAATGTCCATGTCCGCATCCTATTTCAAGATCTATTTCAATATTTGAATTTTTATCATTCCCAAATGTTAATTCAAAAAATTGTTCTACCCTACCCTTCCTTTCTTTTTCTGTCTTAAATTTTTTTAAGAATAAATCCATATTACGACTTATTTTTTCTTAAGTAATACCATGAGGACATTAATGTCTGATGGATTGACACCTGAAATCCTATTGGCTTGTGCTAATGTTTCAGGTTTTACTTCAGTAAGTTTTTCCGCACTTTCTTTTCGCAATCCTGGTAATCCATGATAAATGAAATCACTGGGTATTTTAATTTTCTCTGAATCTTTAAGCTTTGCTATACTTTTAAGTTCGCGAAGTAAATATCCCTCATACTTTACTTGGTAGAGAATTTCCTTCTTTATATCATCGTGAAGATTGTTAAATTCATCGGGTAAGAAATTTATTTGATCAGATTTTTTAATTTCTTCAGACAATAAACGACCCCCTTTATCTCTATTGGTTGAAAATTTGATTTTCCAATTTTTAATACAATTCATTTTATCAGTAATTGCCTTAATTCTGGCTTTTGAAAGAAGATTGAATTTTTTAATCTTCTCTAAATATCGAAGTTCAGCACTTGAATGATTAAAGAGCAATCGGTACTCTGCCCTACTCGTAAACATTCGATAGGGTTCAGTTGTGCCCTTGGTAACTAAGTCATCGATCAGAACACCTATATATCCTTCATCTCTGCCTAAAGTTACTTGCGATTCTCCCAGTGACTTTCTGGCTGCATTGATTCCGGAAATTAATCCCTGTGATGCAGCTTCTTCATAACCCGATGTGCCATTAATTTGCCCAGCAAAAAAAAGCGATTCAACCTTTGAAGACTCTAGATTTCGATTTAATTGGGTGGGTAAAGCATAGTCATATTCAACAGCATATGCGGGTCTAATTATAGTGGCATTTTCGAGTCCTGGGATTGTTGAAAGAATTTCCGTTTGGACTGCAAAGGGTAAGCTTGTCGATAAACCATTTATGTACCATTCGTTGGTTTTAATTCCTTCTGGTTCAAGGTGAATCAAGTGGCTGTCCTTGTCTTCGAATCTGACAACTTTGTCTTCTATACTTGGGCAATATCGTGGCCCAGTTCCACATATGTCTCCACGATATAGCGGGGATAAGTGTAGGTTACTACTAATGATATTGGAAGTAACTTCTGTCGTTCTTGTTGTGAAGCAATCTACTTGTTCATCGAAACCAAATGGATGTTCCACGTGGAACGATTTTGACCTATGTTCCACGTGGAACAACTCCTCTTCGGTTCTTGTGTCGGTGAATGCAAACCGAGTTGGGTTGGTGTCGCCGGATTGTTTCTTTGTTTTACTGAAGTCTATGGTGTTTCCCAGAATTCGAGGTGGTGTTCCTGTCTTGAATCTATCTAATTCGATGCCAACTTTTTTGAAGTCAGAGGAAAGCCCTTTTGCAACATGATCTCCCATTCTACCACCTTCAGATTTATTTTTTCCTACATGCATAAGAGCTCTAAGAAATGTTCCTGTCGTAATAATCACAGTCTTTCCATAAAAGTCGATTTCAAGATTAGTTTTAACTCCAATACATTTGCCCTTGTTGATGATAAGACCATTAACAACGGATTGAAAAAGGCTAATATTTTTATCGAGTTCTAAAACATGTTTCATTCTCAATTGATATGCTTTTTTATCGCATTGAGCTCTAGGTGCTTGAACTGCTGGTCCTTTAGAAGAGTTTAAAAGTTTGTATTGTATTGCGGTAAAATCTGTGTTCAGAGCCATTTCTCCACCTAGTGCGTCAATTTCACGAACGATTTGCCCTTTAGCTTGTCCGCCTATAGCCGGATTGCAACTCATCTGTGCTATAGTATCTAAATTGCCTGTAAGAATAAGCACTTTTGCCTTGCAGCGCGATGCTGCTAATGCTGCCTCACACCCTGCATGACCCGCACCACAAACAATTACATCATAGGGTTTCGTTTTGTTTGAATGGTTGATTATCATTACTTACCAATGCAGAAATTACTAAATAATTTATCTAACATGTCCTCATTGGTGGTGATTCCTACGACATGATTCAAAGATACGAGACCAAGTTGTAATTCTTGTAGAATAAATTCTTCCTGTTCATTTAATTGGATGAGATTCTGAGTTTCTCGCATGTGAATTAAAGCTTGGTTTAAGTGGTTGTACTGTCTTTTATTTACAATTATGTCTTGAACAGGGCTATTTATAATATTCTCTTTTATAAAACTTTTGATTCTATCAAATATACTACCTACACAGTTTTCATCATAAATAGATGATTTGATTGAAGTATACACAGGAAATGGTAATGGAAGTAAGTTTGAAGAATCTAGATCTGATTTATTATTAATAAGTATAAAATTATTTTCTTTTTCATAAGTCATAATTTTTTCAACAAAATCAATAGGGTAGGGTATAGATTGATCGAAGACTAATAATACGATATTAGATTGTTCTATTACATTGAGTGTATTTTCTATACCAATTTTTTCAATCTGATTTGGGCAGTCTCTAATTCCTGCTGTATCAAATAATTCTATAAGGTGTCCATCTATTACTATTTGTTTCGAAAGATAATCTCTTGTTGTACCGGGTATATCGGTTACGATTGACCGATCTTCAGATAGCAATTTATTAAAAATACTACTCTTACCTGCGTTTGGAGGTCCAACTAAACTAATTTTTATGGTTTGATAAATTTCCTTTCTTAATGAATGAGACTGGGTTAATTTGGAAATATTATTTATTATGAATTCGATATCTCTATTTAATTCCGAGAAATTTGGATCATTAATATCATCCTCAGGAAAATCAACGCATGCCTCAATTTGAGACTGCAGGCATATTATTTTATCCTGTAAATCAAGTAGTATTCTTTTAATTGAACCAGCAAGCTGCTTTTTTGATACTTTTAACTGAATCTCACTTTTAGCTGAAATTAAATCTGCAATTGACTCTGCCTGAGTAAGATCAATTTTACCATTAAGAAATGCTCTTTTGGAATATTCACCTGGTTCTGCCAATCTACACTTTCTCTTGATTAAATCTTCTAGGATTTGTTCAGCAATTAGCATATTGCCATGAAATGTTATTTCGATCATATCTTCCCCGGTGAAAGATTTGCCGTTAATGTACATTACAAATGTTACTTGGTCTATATAGTCATTCGAAACAGATTTATAATGCTTTAATAAAACTTTTCGTGGGGTAGGGGAGGATAGACCAAAAATATCTTTACATAATGATTTACATTTATTTCCACTAATTCTAATAAT
Source organism: Opitutales bacterium (assembly GCA_965660725.1). Taxonomy (GTDB): domain Bacteria; phylum Verrucomicrobiota; class Verrucomicrobiia; order Opitutales; family Seribacteraceae; genus Seribacter. The sequence goes on along the minus strand of CBFIBI010000009.1, from coordinate 41,486 downwards.
TCCTAATGCAGATTGTTGAGATGGCGTTGCTAGTGAAACAATTGTATCTTCTTCTTGCACAGCTAGTTATGTATATGTTTTAGCTTTCTTCTTCCGGGTTCTGAGCTAAAACTGCACCAACAGTTACTTCTACCTTTTCTAAAATGGATACAGTTATTTCTTCCATTAATTTAGGATCTTCTGAAAGGGCTTGCTTTGCAGCCTCCCGGCCTTGTCCTACCAAATCTCCATTGTATGAAATCCAAGCTCCTTTCTTAGCTAATATACCATGTTCAATTCCTAGATCTAAAACTGAACCAGTTCGCGAGATTCCTTCGTTATACATAATATCAAATTCACAAGCTGTAAATGGTGGAGCAATCTTATTTTTTACAATCTTTACTCTTGTCCTATTTCCCGTAACCGTACCATTAGATTCTTTTATTTGCCCAATTCTTCTAATGTCCATTCTAATCGAGCAAAAGAATTTTAATGCTCTTCCGCCAGGTGTTGTTTCTGGGCTACCAAACATTACTCCAATTTTTTCTCTAATTTGATTAGTGAAAATACATACACAATTTGTTTTTGAAATTGCAGCTGTTAGCCTTCGCATTGCCTGACTCATCATCCTAGCTTGAAGACCAACAGTCGTATCTCCCATTTGTCCCTCCAACTCCTGCCTCGATACTAGTGCGGCTACTGAATCTAAAACTATCACATCAATTGCCCCAGATCTTATTAATGTCTCGGTTATATTCAGAGCATCTTCTCCGCTTTCGGGTTGTGATACCATTAAATTGTCTAAATCCACTCCCACAATCTTAGCGTATCTTGGATCTAGTGCATGTTCAACATCGACAAAAACAGCATTACCACCATTTCTTTGGGCTTCTGCAATTACACTTAAGCAAAAAGTTGTTTTTCCGGAAGATTCTGGTCCATAAATTTCTACAATTCTACCTCTTGGTAATCCCCCAGCACCAAGGCATAAATCAATAGCAAGAGAGCCCGTTGAAATAACTGAGACATTCATTTTGGTAGCATCGCCTAAGCGCATTAGGGCACCATCACCGAATTTTTTATTAATTCCTTGAAATGCTAATTCAAGGTCAGGGTTTTTACTTTTAGTTGTATCTTTTGTGTTTTTTGGCATAAAATTCTAAGTGTTATTTTTATGAGAATGTTTTCTCCATTGCACATAATCAAGAGTTTTGTTCATAAAATGTTTTAGAACTTTAACGATATTGGCTGTTTACAAATTAATGTAAACATAATCATTTTACAGCATTTGAATTATAAACACATTATTTGGGATTGGAATGGTACGATAGTGAATGATGCAGCATTCTGTGTGAACTTGGTTAATATTATGCTTTCTAATTTTAGAATACCTAGCATATCACTTGAATACTATCTAAATAATTTTAGTTTTCCTGTAAAAAATTATTATGAGTTAATTGGATTGCCAGTAGACGATAATAGTTATGAATCTATCTCAAATAGCTTCATTGGTATGTACCGTGAAAATTTCCGACAATGTCAGTTGCAAGATGGTATTTTACAAGTTTTGAAGAAATTATCAAAATTTGGTATTTCACAATCCATTTTATCTGCAGGGCAATACGATGATCTTTTAGTCTTTATCAAATATTATAAACTGGAATCTTTCTTTAATATAATAAGCGGCGTGAATAACAACAAAGCATCCGGAAAAGCCTCAATTTCATCCAATCATTTCAAAAATATTGACTACGATCAAAACGAGGTTTTATTAATCGGTGACACATTGCATGACTATGAGATTTCATTACAATTGGGAATTGATTGTTTGCTTGTAAGCTATGGTCACAATTCATTTTCTGTTTTATCTGATTCAAAAAATTCAATCGTTCAGAACGCAACTGAGATTTTGAATTGGGTTATCGATTGACCAGTGTTTATCATACTATATCATCATTCAACTTTATGAATCGTGTTTATATAAAAACATACGGTTGTCAGATGAATGAAAGAGATTCTGAGGATGTTGCTTATAAACTTAAAGAAAAGGGTTACGAATTAGTTTCTAGTGAAGAAAATGCAGATGTAATTTTATTAAATACCTGTAGCGTTCGTGAGCAGGCTGAGAATAAAGCCATTGGTAAAGCAGGACACTTACTCAATAATAAGAAAAATAAACGTAATTTTATTTTAGGTATTATGGGCTGTATGGCTCAGAATAAAGGACAAGAATTATTCGATACATTGCCTGATTTGGATCTTGTTGTCGGAACACAAAAATTTCATCGAATTCCTGAATATATTGATTCTTTGACTAATGATCATTTACCAGTTGCAAAGAATGTCCTTGATCTTGATGAAGAATTAGGATCACAAGATAAAATTAAGAATCATCTAAATTTAGATCATCCAAAACCGACCGCATTCGTTTCAATTATGCAAGGTTGTAACATGAACTGTTCATTTTGCATTGTACCCAAAACAAGAGGAAGAGAAAGATATAGATCTATTGAAAGTATTGTTGATGAAAGTAAAGAATTAGTACAAAAAGGGGTTCGTGAGATAACATTGCTTGGGCAGATAGTTAATGCATATGGAAGAGGTTCTTTAAAAAAGAAAGATAATAAAACTCCTTTTGTCCAATTATTAGAAAAACTAAACAGTATATCAGGGTTACATAGAATTAGATTTACCTCACCTCATCCTATAAGTTTTGGCGATGACTTAATTCATTGTTATGCAAGTCTTACTAAACTTTGTGAGTATGTCCATTTACCATTACAGAGTGGTTCCAATAAGATTTTAAAATTAATGAACAGGCCATATACAAGAGAAAGGTATTTAGATATTTCCAAAAAATTGAGATCAACTCATAGAAAAATGAGATTGAGTACAGATGTCATAGTCGGTTTCCCGGGAGAAACAAAAGAAGACTTTGATCAAACCAAATCTATTTTCGAAGAGGTTGGATTTGAAATGGCTTTTGTATTTAAATACAGCGAGCGATCTGGGACTCCAGCAGAATCATACCAAAATCAAGTTTGTAAAGAGATTAAGGAAACTAGAAATCAAGTTTTGTTATCACTATTGGAAAAGCAATCCCTCGCATCAAATTTAAAAAGTATTGGTGAAAATTATGAGATATTAGTGGAAGGATCTGCAAAACGTGGTATTAACATGTTGATGGGAAGAACACGATGTAATCGTAAGATCGTTTACGAGGGTAATCATTCTGATTTAGGAGAGATGGTTTCTGTGAAGGTGAAGGATGTAACTGCTTCTACTTTAATTGGGCAAAGAATTTAAGTTATGGATCTTGCAAATTATACTTTCTTGACTGCTTTAATTTTAGCTATGTTGGGCTTCTTGCTTACCTGTAAATTTAGAATTGCAGAAACTATGCTCGTAAATTTTCCTCGATCCCAAAAATCAGCAATTTTTCTTTTATGTTGTGGACTCTTTTGGTTTCTGTTCCGTCATGTAAGCAATCTTGGTGAAGCTGATTTTGGTGATTACAAATTAATTATCGGTTTAATTGGAATATTTATTGGAATTTCATCTTATTTTTTCATAAGAGATTTTTTATCTGTCCGTGCACTCTGTATTCTTGTGCTTTTTTATTCTAGAGAGGTATTGGATTCTGCATTTCTTCAAGAGCCTTCAAGTAGACTTTTTCTCGTTTCAATAACTTATTTATTAATTGTTGCTTCACTTTATTTTGGAGCTTGGCCATATCGACTCAGAGATTTCATTTCCTGGTTATTAAAAAAACGTTCTAGAAGTAAATACTTAGGTACTTTTTTTTTAATATATGCCTGTCTTTTATTTTTTGTGAAGTATACTTATTAGCACAGTAATTATGGACGGTATTGTATTGGTAATTTCAGGGCCAGCTGGGGTAGGTAAAACCACAATATGTGATCGTTTAATCGATGATTTTGGCTCGATTTTGAAGAGAGTAATTACTGTTACAACAAGGAAGCCAAGATCAAATGAGATTAACGGAAAAGATTATTTCTTTATAAATAAAAAGGATTTTGAATTACAAAAGACTCAAAATTGTTTTATAGAATATGCTAAAATCCACGGTAATTATTATGGTAGTAGAAAACAATCAGTTTCTGAATTACTTACTCAAAATTTTGATGTTTTATTAAATATTGATGTGCAGGGTGCAACATTTCTAAAAGAACTAGAAAAGACTAATGATCTATTTAGTAAATCTTTATACCGTGCTTTTATAACGCCAACCTCTATCGATCAATTGAAAACCAGATTAATACAAAGAGGGCAGGACTCCGATCAAGAAATTCAAAAGCGCCTTTTAACAGCAAAGAAGGAAATGTTATTACAAAATTCATTTGACCACATTATTCGGTCAGAAACTAGAGAAACTGATTATCAAAATATCAAAGATTTTTATCTTAAGAAATCGATGATTGCAAAAAAACTAATTAATAGCTGATTTCGGGTCTCTCGGGGTGTAGCCAATCTAGGTGGAAAGCTTTACCACGTGGCTCGTCAGTCCTTTCATACGTATGGGCACCAAAATAATCTCTTTGTGCTTGTAGCAAGTTTTGAGGAAGCCTTTGGTTCCGGTAGCCGTCGTAATAGGACAGTGCTGAAGAAAAAGTAGGAACAGGTATACCAATTTCTATCGCGTATGAAATAACTTTTCGCCAATTATCCTGATATTTTTTAATACAATCATTAAAATAACTATCGAGAAGAAGGTTGGCAAGATATGGATCATTTTCAAAAGCTTCTGTAATTTTTTGAAGAAATGCTGCACGAATTATACAACCACCTCGCCAAATCTGAGCAATCTCTCCGAAGTTAAGGGACCAATTGTATTCCCTTTGTGCCTCACGCATTAACTGAAAGCCTTGGGCGTAAGAACAAATTTTTGAACAATAAAGAGCGTCCCTTACCGCTGTAATTAATTGAGTTTTATCAAATGTCTTATTTTTTGTGCTAGGGCCTTGAAGAATATTCGAAGCTAGTACGCGTTCTTTTTTAACTGAACTTAGGCATCTTGCAAAAACTGCTTCCGCAACAGTGGGTGCAGGTACACCCATGTCTAATGCATTAATCGAAGTCCATTTTCCAGTACCTTTTTGTCCAGCAGCATCTAAAACGATATCCACAAATGGTTGTCCTGTCCGAGGATCTTTTTGAGTAAGGATGTCAGCAGTTATTTCTATCAAAAAAGAGTCTAGTTCACCGCCATTCCAGTCTTTAAAGATTTCACCAATTTCCTGTGTTGGTAAATTAAGTGCTTCAGATAAGATATGATAGGATTCACATATCATTTGCATGTCGCCATATTCAATGCCGTTGTGAACCATTTTTACATAGTGGCCTGCACCGTTTTCTCCAATGTAAGCCGAACATGAAACACCACCAGATACTGGTTTTCCTGGGGTTGCCCCCTCTAATGGTTTACCCGTATTTTCGTCCACTTTGGCAGAAATCGCGTGCCATATGTGAGAAATTGCATTCCATGCCTCAATTGAACCACCAGGCATTAATGAAGGGCCAAATCTTGCACCTTCTTCTCCTCCACTTACTCCCGAACCTACAAAATGAATACCTTTTTGTTTAAGTAATTGCTCTCTAGAAATTGTATCTGTCCATTTTGCGTTACCGCCGTCGATAATAATATCTCCTTTATCGAGCAAGGGAATTAACGAATCAATAACTGAATCAGTAGCAGGTCCAGCCTGAACCATAATAATTATTTTTTTGGGGGATTCAAGAGATTCGACAAATGAATCAAGTGAATCAAACCCAACTAAGTTTTGATTATTGAGGGCATTATTGTTTATAAAATCTTCAGTTTTAGAATATGTTCTATTATAAACTGAGGTTTTGTAATCATGATCAGCAATATTGAGAGCTAGATTTTGTCCCATTACAGCTAGACCAATTAATCCGATATCTGATGAGTTAGGCATGTTGGATGTTAATACATTTTATCAACTCAATCGCGAGCAAAAATGAATGTGACCATCTTAAAAATTAAAGATTTAAGACACTCGAATAAAATTGAGTTACTATATTAAATAGGGGAGGCAAACGGAAACTTATCCTTAAAAGGAAGATTTTCTTCGTCTACTGCATCTGGATTAGAAAATATTTTTGTGGGATTAGTGTAGAGTGGGTTAATATTAAATTTCCTCATAAGAAGCAACATGTCTTGTGAGCTAGTCTGTATGGTCTTTACAGCCATAGTACTATTTGCTTTTACGGCCGCTTCATCATTAGTTTTTTTGATGGCCGATTTGATTGCAATAGATGATTTTAATTCAACGGAATCTGCTACTTGCTCGTCATAGCCAAGGGCCAGCGAAGCCCCAACGGTTGCTCCTTCGGAGGTTCCTTGGTAGATAGCCTGCTTGATAATTAGACCGTCTTCACCAGAGGATATACCTCCAGTAATTGCTCCATAAGTAGAACCATAACTTACAGCTTCAGCTGCAGAAATTGTTTCAAAGTCGTAAGTTCTTTTATCGGGCAATGAATCTTTTTTTAAGCCAACTATTTGGAATAGAGCACCATGAGCCGCTCCATGAGCTATTGCTCTTGCTATCTCAATTTCAAATTCTTCTGTAACACCTTTGGGTTTATCAATAAGTGAGAGATTTTCAGCTGTAATACCTCCATAGGTTGCACCTTGGGCGGACTGATTGATAATAGGTTGCATGAGGGTAGGGTAGTAAACTGCAAGTCCTGTATTACCAATCAAAGATCCTAATGCTGATCCACTAGCCACGCTAAGAATTTCTGCACGCGTTGTTTTGTCTAATGTATCTTCAATATTAGGATCATTTTGGATGTATTTACTAGCTGCATTTAAGGCACCATTTGCACTCCCTTTTGCAGTTGCTTTAGCAAGAGCATTTCTGGAATAAAGTTCCCAATTCTCTTCATAATCCCATGACTTATCAAGGACGCTAGCAAGCTGTGCCCCCATTGAAGAACCAAATGATACCGATTCTGCTAAACGATTTAGTAAAAATCCAGTTTTTAATTCTAATGAAGAGGATATGACTTGAGATGAAATTGAGTTGGAAATTTGTTCAGCTGCTTCTTGTGCTAGTAATTGTTCCCTGTATTCTTCTTTACTGGAGCTTGCGTATACTATGCTCAGTGTTAAGCCAGTTGCCATTGCTTTAGTGGATTCATAAGCAAATAGGCTATTATCGCCGTCTACTTGAGAAATAAACTCAATCGCACCAGACATAGTTTCCTCACCAAGTATTTTAGAATTTTCCTCAATTATTTTAGGGTTAAGTGAATCATGTTGCCCAGAAAACATTCCATCAGCTAGTCCTTTTGATGCGAATTCAAGAAACCGTGTTTTCTCTGGGTCAAATTTCATAAATCCAGGACTTCCATCAAACAACATATTTTCGTTTCTTACATTACGAGAAGTATCGACACTTGAAATACTACCCGTCATCCCGTTAGTAGAATTGGTAGATTCATTTAGAATTTTCAGTAGAGCTTTAGTTGCATTCTTAACAATTGATCGATTGTGAAGTTCTAAATTTTCCGAAATTTGAGATTCGCCAAGTGATTGAACGAGTATTTCAGATAACTTTCGAGACCAAAGTGGTATACTTTGATTCCAAGTATTTGCTTTATTTGGTATTACAGATGAATAAACTAAATAAGGAATATCAGAAATTTTTGTGGAAATATCTTCTCCTCTATTCAGACTCGAATCAAAATACGAAATTAAACTTGATTTAATTCCGGCTAGAAGAGCCGACTCGGAAAAGTTAAATTTTTCTTTACCGTCGACTAGATAGGAGATTGAATATTGAAGTGCTTCTAAAAGATTTTCTTGAGGGAAACTGTTAAAAGTTTTAGTGAGCGAACTTGTGAGTGAAGTTGTATTTGGTAGTGAAGATTGGTTAATATCAACAACAGTTTGGATTGTGGTTATGGCAGGATTACTCAGTCTTCTTTGTTTACCTGTAATTTCTACTGATTTTTTATCAGTTAGGGAGTTTAAATTGATCAATATAGTTGATTCAACAAGTGCCCTATCGATACTAGCTCTCAAGTGCAATGAAGATGCTGCTATTAATAGAAGCATTACTAGAGACAATTTTGCTGAAAAATTAAACACGAAGGGCATATCTAAAGAATCAATTTACATTCATCTATTTCAAAGTTCAACCTTATTGGTCCTAAATAAATTTTTAGATAATAAAGAATATTTGATTGCACAACCCGTTGATACTGAGAACATGAGCAAGCAAGCTGGTGTTTGACTAGGGAAATCTACAAATGAATAGAGTAGAAAAATTAAACTGCCTATCATAAATATTCTTGATGAATTAGATGTATTTACAAAAGACAACTTTAATAGATAAAATAAATAAGGAATAGTTATCAATAATCCTAAAACACCAAATTCAGATAATTTTTCCAACCAGTCGTTGTGGGCAAAGCGAATTAATGGGGTAAATTTTTGATGAGCATTATGTTGGACGATATTTCTTTTATTATGAACTTCAATTGATTGAAAAATTGGATTGATAACACGGTATGAATTAAAGCCATATCCGAGAATGGGCTTTTCTTTAATTTGATTAAATAAATCTTTCCATAACATAATTCTAAGCGGTAGATTCCCGGAATTTAATTCATCCACTTGAGCTTTAATATTTGATGACATTTCATCCCATGTGTCTTTATGAAAAGCTTTAGTCAAACTGAATACTGTCACCAGGACTATAATTGCTGTGCTGAATAAAATAAATTTTTTTTTGAAGGAGTCTTTTCTTAAAAAATTAGTGTAATAAATGCCTATTAAAAAAATAGCTAGGATTAAGAAAATTGAACCAGATCTAGATCCTGAAAGGGGGATAGATAACATGATTATAAAAGTGCTTAGCAACAAGACAATATTGCTTAAATCTTTTAAAAAACTTTGGGGATTGCGACGATATTTATGAAAGAGTAGACCTAAAGAGGTACATATACTCAACAAAGCAAAGGCAGACCAATGATTCTTATATGTAAAGGTTGAAAAGAAATAGCGGGGTTCCGGTGCATTCCATATGCCTAATATTTCTAACAAATCATCAGCCGGTTTGTAATTTAATTTTTGCCAAATACCAATCACTGCTAGGATTGCTGTGTTTACACACAAAATATAAAGTATTTTACGTATCTCTTTACGAGTTTTAATTGATAAGAAAAGAATTATTCCAATAGATATTTGGAATAATTTATTGATGAAGTCTTTAATTAGATCTGGATGTTGAATAGCTATAGTTGGGAGGGAGGAATAAGTGTTTAATGAAATTAAATTTTCGTAATTAATAATTAACTTATCAACCGCACTTTGTTTGTCTTGAAATCTATAGAAAAAGCGATTTTTAAAATCAAAGAAAGTAGTTAAAGAAAGTTCTGGGTTGGTTAATGATAATTTGTAAATGTCTTTAAATTTATCAGATGCAAAAATGATTTTTTCAATATTCGTTTCAGAGGACATTGCATCTTGAATAGATAATTTATCCCAATCTTCACTTTCCAAAATCTTGTAAGTCGGATTCGAATAAGAGCATATGAAAAGAATCGAAATTAAGATGATTGGCAAAAATATCAGGAAGAAGGATTTTTTTGACTTCGTTTTGAATATCAAAAAGACAAAATAAGTTAAAGTTACAATGTTTCCAAGTAATAGTATCCAGTTACCAGCCAAACCAGCTTTACACCAGGATGTCAGGCAAACAATTATCATGATTGGTACGATGGATAATCTTTTCAAAATTTTTTGTAGATTTAGAATTTTGATGTGATTATGAATTTATTGACAATCTTTTTTTAACTGTTTCTATATTTCTTATACCCAAATTAAAGTGTCTTCCTTTACATCCGTGCTCAAACTTTTATTTCAACTACTTTCTGTACTCATATATTGTAGTAATATTTCTTTTGGGTTGGTAGAAGGTAAACTGGGTACCATAAATGCATCCGCAACACTTAGAGGTGAGTATGATTCCAGGGTTTTTGGAATTTCTTCAGATTCATTTCAAGGAGCAAAATCCTCTTCAAGCCCACTTATCTCAACCGATGAGTTGAAAAGTGAGGACGATTTTATAATCAGTTTTTCTCCTGCACTGCATTATACTAAAAAGGTAAAATGGTTTTCTTTCACTGGAAGTGCTGGTGTACAGCTAGCTCAATATCTTAAGAACAACAATAAAAGCTATGTGCAGCCCATTACTACTTTCAGTATAGATTTCGATGAAACCTTATCGAAAAACAAACGAGTTTCAAATAATGCAAAAATTAGATTTGATGCGACTTTCGATGTCGGTCAGAATGTGGGAGCTAGTGTACTTGAGCAAGATTTAACTTCCTACACATATTTTGTCGCTGGCTTTAATGTGCGCTACAATCACAGTCCTAAGTTTGGTATAGGTGCAGGTACATCGTACAATGCTAAATATTATCAAACCGGTGCCACTCAGACAAGAGTTTATCAAGATATTACAACGATTCCAATTTCATTAAGAGCATTCTATATTTATTCTGAAAAGTTAGATTTTTACACCGATTACACATTTAGTCGGACTAAAGATGATCAATCAGGTTCTTCAACTTTAACCGATGGAACTTCACATTCTATTTCCTTTGGTGCACAAGGAAAGTATTCATCAAAACTTTCAGGTAATGCAAACTTAGGTTATGCAGTTCAAAACTTTGACAATGCATTTGTATCTAGTCAAAAAGATATCGTAACAAGCGTGGGATTAGATTGGAAATTAAATACTAAAACATCATTTGGTTTTGATATAAACCGTGCTTTTTCACCCTCTGCTCAAGGTTTTTCCACATTTAGCACTATGGGACGAATAAGTGCAACACATCGGGTAAATGAAGATGTTACAGGTACTGCTTACCTTAGTGCGGGAAGTGTTAGTTATACCTATCCTCTAACTGGTACTTCACCAAGAGATTCTTCGTCGCTTAACCAATTTGGTTTGGGTTTTAATTTACAAAAACAAATTTCACCAAGATTTACTGCTAGTAGTGGTTATGATTTCACTTTTATAGATCGTGCAATTGAGCAATATGGTCGTCATCTAATTCATGCTCAGGTAACAGGGCGATTCTAGTTTTATGAGAAGATTAGTTTTATTTCTTTATCTTCTATTTTGTAATTTGTCTTTTTTTTCTATCGGTTTTGTGTTTGCACAGCCTAAATATAATAACGATCCATCGGTTATGAAAGATCCGACAGGTTATAAAATACGTATGGGCGATAAATTGAGGATTTCTGTCCGCGGAGAACCAGAAACATCTACCGAAATCCTCATAGATTCTGATGGAAAAGCGCGGATTGTTTATTTAGGAGAGCTCAAATTGTCAGGGTTAAGTTGCAAGCAGATTGAAAAGCTTATTACATCTGAATATCAAAAAAATTTAATTTATCGAACTCCTATTGTAAATGTTTATATTACAAAATATTCTGATCGTGTAGTTTTTTTGTCCGGTTCTGTTAATCGTAAAGGGCCCTATGTTTTTCCGCCTGAGGTAGAAGCAATGAATATAGTTGAAGTTATTGCCAGAGCAGGTGGTTTTAATGATATTGCTAGAAAGAATAAGGTGTATGTTACAAGAACTTTTTACAATAATCTAGGGGATATCAAAGATACAAAAACTTATGAAGTTAATGTTGATGCTCTTAGTACCGGTAATTTATTGTCTGGTTCCTCTAAAATGTTTTGGATTTATCCAGGAGATAGAATAGAAGTGCCGGAGAGACTTATTTAATGGAAGATCAGATTGAAAACGTTGATTCAACAGGATCATTTCGTTCTAAAAGTAAAACTAAAGGTATAGCAGAAATATTACTTGTTATTCGTGATAGATGGTTATTGGCTATTTCACTAGCATTACCGGTTTCTCTTGGTTATGTATATGTTAAGTTTCAAGATACTGAGTATTTCCAATCCTCATCCTCTTTTCGTCTCATCCCCCCTCCTGCAATACTCAATCTACAAAAAGTTGATCGTGACACGCAGGTACAAGGCTTGGTCGCAAAACACAGAGAAGGCTTAAACAGCCAAGAACTTAGGGCGAGTGTCGTCCAGAAAATATCTGATAACCCGGAGTCTAAATCTATAATGCTAGCTCCTTTTCTTCGTGAAGGGATTCCAGTTGGAATTGAATCTACTGTCAGTTATTCTGTTAGCGTATCACCACCGTCAGAAGGAAGACCAAGATTTATTATTACTACTACTTCAAGAAGTGCTAAGGGTGCAATGTTGGTTGCAGATTTAGTGCAAAGTGAATACGAAAAACTAAATAAAAGCAAAAAGAATCAACAAGTAGAATCAGTTCGGAACTTATTGGAAAAATTACTTTCACAAAGTATTGATAAAGAATCTAGATTAGCTGATGAAATGTCTAGCTATAAAAAGCAACTAGGATTGCCGTTTATTGAAGATGAGAAAAGAGATACTGCTGAACGGAAAAGCCAATATTCTTCAGAAGTAACATCCTCTAAACTTGAACAGATAAAAATTGATTCTTTATTAAGACAGGTATTACAAATTCAAGCGAGGATTGGCTCTAAAAACAATTCTAGTAGATCTAAAGATATCAATAATGATATTGCATTAATCAAAGATTTTTTTGAGATCGACGCTATTGAAAATTTTGGAAATGTGCCCTCATTAAGACAAACTCTTTTTGATTTAGAGAAAACAAGGCAAAAGTATCAAGAAGGCTCAAGTGGTTACCTTGATAGACATCCTAAAATGCTTGAAAATGCCCGCCAAGTTCATGATGTAAAAAATTCTCTTATTTCAGAAGTTACTTCCGCAATAGAAGATTTGAAAGACAAGCGAGTTCAATTGAGTGCTCAGGAACAAGAATTTCAACAAGCAATGGAAAAAGTTCAGAAGGACTCAATGGAATTAAGTGAAATTGAGCAGTGGTTAATCAATAAAGAGCGAGAACTTACTGTTGTTCGGACAAGTACTGATCAGATTCAGAAAAGATTAAATGATGTTCGAATCGAGCAGGCACTGCCTTCTGAGCAGGAAGAACCACTTCACAAAGAACAATATGCTTACCTTCCTGGAGCTCCCTTTACACCTGATAAAGCAAAAATCAAAATGACAGGTATTTATATATTCATTGGTGTATTTATTGTTATTCCAATTTGTTTAGAGTTTGTGGATAATCGCGTAAAGTCACCTTTTGATGTCGAAGTTTTTATAGGAAAAGATTTAATTGGCGGTATCCCCAAAATTTCTGATGTAGAAGAAATGCATAGACCACTAATCGTTGGAAATGACTTGGATGATGGTCTAACGGAATCTTTTAGGAGCATGTATAGTAGAATTCAAATGAATTCACACACTGATTATCCGAAAACAATTCTTATAACATCAGCAATCCCAAGTGAGGGAAAGAGCTTAATTTCTGCAAATTTGGCTTACAGTTGTGCCAATCATGGTCGAAAAACAATTTTGGTTGATTTTGACTTAAGACGACCAGGATTACATAAATTTTGCGGAATTGAAAATAATAAAGGTTTAGTGACACTAGTAAATGCTGCTTCGGTAAGTCAAAATAATTTGAACGAATCATTAGTGAACGCAGTACACGAAATACATCCAAATTTATTTATACTACCATCAGGAGGAAAAACCCGTGCTGCTACTGAAATGCTTGAGCAGAAAGAATTTGATATCGTTTATAACGAAATTAAGAAGGAATTTGATGTAATCATTGTCGATAGTCCTCCAATAGGTTTATTTCCCGACTCTTTGGCAATTGCTCGAAAAGTTGATGATGTTTTATTTGTCACGAGATACGGGAAGGTTTCGAGAAAAGTGGCTAAGAATCTTGTTGAAAATTTAGAAGAAACTGGTGTCAATGTTTTGGGTGTTGTTCTCAATGATTTACCTCAGAAGAAAACCCCTGGCTACTATTATTCTGGTTATTATGGTTACGGTTATTTTAGATATAAATATTACAATAAATACTATGGTAAAGATAAAGGCGAAGAAGTTACCCTTAATAGAAATGTTTCTTAATTTTCAGAATTCATACATTATTTTTTATAATTAGATATGTATGAGTATAAAACAATTTCATTTTCTCCTGATGGTATAAGAATAAAGGGAGACGATGTTAGTGAAAAACTCTCTGACTTACTAAACGAGTCCTTCGATATTTATGCTAAACAAAATTGGCGAGTGATTTCGATTCTGCCTTCTATGAAAAGCGAGGGGGCAGTAATTAAAGTTTTAGTTACTTTTGAGAGAGCGACCAGAAACTCTTAAAGATATTCGATGTTTACAACCCTATCCTGATTTACAGTTAAAATCAAAAAATCTCGATTTTTTTCGCTAAGATTGTATTCAAGAGAGTTTAAAGACCACTTTGACTTAACAATATTTTCCCACTTGTATAGTCTTCTTTCCCAAAATTGATTATTACTAATATTTTGAGCTAAAATTGTATATTCTACTCCCAATAATTGGTTTAACTCGTATATTTTGACTCCTATCTGAAGTTTTAACAAAATCTCACTTTCTAAACTTCTAATTCCTTTTCTCGCTTCTGCTTCAATTCTAATATTATGTTGTTCTTGCTTGAATTTTATACTTGCAGCTTGTTGCTCGAATTGGTGGTTAGGGTCCCATTTACTACTACAAGATGAAAGTATAAATAGTGATAGGTTAAGTAGATAATTATTTGTGAGGAATTTCATTAATCAAACTGGCATTTAAGATGCTTAATTAATTCGTTTGAATCAACCTCATTTATCATTTTCAAGCCTAATCGAAAAGGTATCTTCACGGCAAAGTGCACCTCTTTACCTACCCGAGCCAAATTCCGGTAATTTTTCGCTTAGATTATCGAGATTTCCTCGTACCGGTCCCGAAACAATTATTGATATCTACAAAAAGGGTAAAAGAGTTTTTATTTCAGTTACTAGATTTTTGGATTCTTTAAGATCAATTATAAGAAGATTTGATGAGCAAACTGGGTCTTTTGATTTTACGATTCCAATTGAAATATCTACATCAGAGACAACCTGTAATGAATTATTATTAAAAGAAGTGTTTCAAAATAAAACTTTTGAACTAGAAAATGGTATAAGTAAATCTCAGGATGATGACCACTACTTCCTTTTTTTTACAGATTCTATAAATTGTATAGCTACAGGCATGAGCAATCCTTATGAAAGAAAGCATGAATTTTGGATACGAATTATAAATCGTTCATACGGATCAGAACTTCATCCACCGCGTAGAAAATACTTTGAATTAATGAAATCATATGAATGATAATAAAGTTAATCAAAAATCGCGCAAAATTTCACTTCCAAAATTATTACCAAATATTTTTACAACCATTGGTTTATGTGCTGGTTTAACTGGTATTAGATTTGCATTAGACGGAGAGTGGCAAAATGCTGTTTTATGTATTCTTGTTGCGGCCTGTTTTGATATGATTGATGGCCTATCAGCAAGATTATTGAAAGCATTTTCCCGGTTTGGAGCTGAACTAGATAGCTTAGCAGATACAATAAGCTTTGGAGTTTCTCCTTCTATTATAACTTACCTGTGGATAAGAGAACCTATTTTGCAAAAAGGACAAAATGATCTTCTTGAATGGTATTGGGCTCCTTTCCTTTTTTATTCGGCATGCAATGCTTTTAGATTAGCTCGTTTTAATGTTCTTCACCTTAATGAATCATCTTCTAATAGCCGAAAAAGTTATTTTATGGGTGTGCCTGCGCCTGCCGCTGCAGGCCTTGTTTTAATGCCTTTAGGCTTAGAATTTATATTCTTACGGTTTAGTTTCTCATTTAACTTATCAGATTATCCTGTTTACATAATTTTGTGGGTCTTTTTGATTTCAATATTGATGATTTCAAGAATTCCGACTTTTTCATTTAGAAACGTCCGTTTTAATATTGCCAGAAACAAAGCAATTTTGGTTTTACTAGGAGTTTGCCTTGCTGTATCTGTTTTTATGAAGGAAACATGGATATTCCTTTTTTCGCTTGGCTTACTTTATTTTATAAGCTTACCCTTTTCTTTTTTAGCCGAAAAAAAAGATTGTGATTGATTAAAGTTGCTTCAAAAGACTCGTTGATTCTCTGTGGTTTGGTTGTAAATCCAACACAATTTGCAAGTGCATTTTTGATGATGTATAATTAGCCTCCTTAATCGCTATTTTTCCGAGCTCAAGATGAGATAAAATGTGCTCCCAATTAATTTCGCATGCGCTAGTGAAGTATTCTTTGGCTTTATCTAGATTTCCATTCTTTAAATATAAGATGCCTATTTGATAATGAACATCAGGGTTTGTATAACTTACAGACAATATATCATGCAAAATCTTTATCGAATCATCAGATACAGCACGATTTGTTAATTGATAAATATTTAACATTGCATTACTTAGAATTTTTTTGAGTTCTAAACTATACCTTATGCACAACTTAGCTGATTCAAAATCTAAAATGTTTGCATGTACTTCTGATTCCTTAATTAATTTATCTACTTCATTTTGAATCGAGCTTTCACACATTTTAAAAAATTCAATTGATTTTTTCCTTTTACCAAGCTCAAGGGAAATTGTGCCAAGCTTGAATAAAGATTTACCCTTTTCTGTTCCTAGTTTAATGGAAGTACGGAAATATCTTAATGCTTCTTCATTTGAACCTAGAGATAATGATATTTCACCAAGTTCAAATGATGCTTGTCCTTTTGTCTCGTTAAATAATGTGGCATTTTCAAGGAACTCAATAGCTTTTTGTTTTGTGCCAAAAAGTATTTCCAATTTGCCTAACATCAAAAATGATTTCGGTTTGAACAATTCGGATGATAACAAAGAGATTAAGTAATCCTTAGCTTTATTGATATGCTGTTGCTTTATCAGTTTATCTTTTTCTCTTGGAAGCAAGTAATTCAGATAAAGTAATGCCATGTCATGCATAGCAGGATAGTGATTTGGGATAAGATCTAAAGTTGTTTCTAGAAGGAGTAATTTTTTTTCTGTAGTATGGTCACCCTTTATAAGTCGCGAAAGTTTGTAATATAAAGTTCCATCGTTCGGACAAAGTTCGATCATTTTTTCTAAATACGGGACAGATTGATGGGATGAATTGTTTTTTTCATGAACTTCAATCGCTAATTTATAAAAACGGATTTCAATTTTAGAACCTGCAATTGCTTTTTCAATATATTCTAATGATTTATCGAGCTTGGAGCAGATCAAATTTTTTCGAGCTAGAATGTAATATAGTTCAGGATTATCAAAATTATTTACTAGAGTATCATTAACTAAATTTTCTAACTCAGTATACATACCTTTTGTGAGGTAGATTTCGGAGATTAAGGATATGGAAGGTATGTGATTTGGATCTATATCTAGTGCTTTATTAAGATGCAAAAGTGCATCCTTATAATTTGGCATTAAACTCAAAATCAATTTTTTTTCTGGCCCACGAGTCTTTTTGACCGAGTAGGATGTTTTGTTGTAATTTTTCCTTTAGAAAAGTTAATTTTTTTAACTGCTTCTTTATTCATTAATAGAACAGCTAAATTATAGTGAGCTTTAGCAAAAGAAGTGTCGATCTCTAGAGCTTTGGTAAAATTTTTATAAGCCTTTTGAAAGTCATTTTGTTGATAAAGAAGTAACCCTAACCTATAATATGCTTTTGCAAATTTGGGATTAATTTCTATTGCACGCTCGAAGTGCTCTTGTGCTTCAACCGGTTTTGGTTCTTTTAGTAGCGTGCCATCATTTGCTAGTCGTTCACCTGTTGTAAGTAACTTGGCAAACCAATAATGACATTCAGACATATCTGGATCGATTTCCAGGGCTGTTTCATAATTTCTTACAGCTTGGTCATGCTCTGAGGGACTATTTAGTATTCTGGCTAGATGGAAATATGCATTTACAAAATTTTGATCTACATCAGTTGCTTTTTGAAAGTGGATTTTTGCTTCATTGATGTCACCGTTTTTTTCACAATGATGAGCCAATTCATAATAGGCTATTGGATATTCAGGATTAATTTCTAGAGCTTTAAAAAAGTGTTTTTTGGCTAGGGTGGGGTCATCATCCTCCTTAAGAATCATAGCCAGATGAAAATGAGCTTCAGCATGAGAATTATCATACGAAACAGCTTTTCTTAGATGTTCCTCAGCTTTTTTAAATTCATTTTGATTGCTTAAAATCACACCAATCCTGAAGTGTGCAAGTGCGTTTTCTAGATAAAATTTAACAGAAAGGTAATAATGTTTTAAAGCATTTTCAATTTCATTAGACTTTTCGTATACAAGAGCGATTAAATAGTGGGCTTTTGAATATTCAGGATTTATTTTTAAGGCTTCAAGTAAATGTTGTTTAGCTTTTTCATAATTTTTCTCGGTATATTGTAGTTTAGCGTAGTTGTAGTGAGCTCTAAAATGTTTGTTGTCTAATTTAATTACTTTTAAAAAATGCTTTTTAGCGTCAGGAATATTTGTTCTATCAACTAACGATCCGTCTTTGTTTGTAGCGACACCACCAGATAATAGTTTACCCATTGAATAGTGTGCATCAATATAATCGTTATCGATATCTAAGGCAGTTTCATAATTTTTTCGGGCATCTTCATAGTCATCTGCATTTGTTAGTAGCGTTGCTTTGTAGAAGTATGCTTGTGCAAAGTTTTGGTTAATTTCTGTAACCTTATCAAAATTATTTTTAGCTTCTTCAATGTCATTGATTTTAATCAGTAAAAGCCCGTAATTAAAGTAGGCATGTGCGAAATTTGGGTTAATCTCCAGTGAATTCAGAAAGTGATTTCTTGCATTTTCAAAATCATGATTAAGGGATAATGCAATACCCAATTCGCATTGAGCTTCTGCAAAATCAGAATTTATTTCTACCGCTTTTTTAAAATGCTTTATACATTCTTCAACTAAGCCTTCTTCTTTTAACAATAAACCTAATTCATAATATGCCTCTGAAAAATCAGGCCTTAACGCGATTGCTTTTTCTAAATGAGCTTTAGCATTCATCTTATTTATTTTACTTGCTTGTCATAACCCATACACCATCCCAATCACCTGATGGTGGGTTTTTCTTCATGTGATTGCATCTATCTACGTACAATTGGGCCGCTTTATCATTGGGATTAATTTTCAGAACATTTTTGAACAATTTTATGGCTTGATCCCATTTCCCGTCATTCCATGATCTGTATCCATCGTTAAAAACTCCTAGTGCATCGACCAAGTTTGGGTAAGAATTATCGTCATGAAAGTCTAAAACCTCATAGACACCAACTGGTTCAGTTTTACCTTTAACAATAACATAATCAACTTGTCTTGTTCTGTATGTAGCCTTAACAGCCTTGTGCGTGAATTCACTTATTAATATGTGTGCACCATATTGTTTGCATGCACTTTCAATTCTAGCCGCCAAATTTACTCCGTCTCCTATGACCGTGTAATCCATGCGTTTAGGTGAACCTATGTTACCTGAAACAATTGAATCGGTATTAATTCCCATGCCGTGATCAATTGGCATTTTGCCTTCTGAGGATCTTTTGTCGTTAAAAACGATTAAGTCAGTCATCATCCTTATTGCTGCTCTAACCGCTCTATCTGGATCATCTTCATGAGGTACTGGTGTTCCAAAAATACACATCATGGCGTCGCCAATAAACTTGTCTAACATTCCACCCTCGTCCGTTATACAATCGACCATTATAGTAAAATATTCATTTAGAAGTTTCACTGTACCCTGAGCACCAAGTTCTTCAGTAATTGTTGTAAAGCTTCTTACATCCGAAAATAAAACTGTTCCAACACTTTGTTTGCCGCCCATTATATCATCACTATCGCCTGCAGCCATCAATTGATCAGCAAGTTCTGGATCCATGTATCTTGACATTGTCGATTTCATTCGTTTTTCGGAACTAATATCTTCAATCATTATCATGGTGCCTAAGTTTTCTTTCTTTTGACCTAACAATGGCATAAGTGCGATATTTACAGAAAGTTTTTCACCTTCTATCGTGAGTTCAGCATCAAGAAAATCTTCTTGTTCCTCTACAAGTTCGAGTTTTTGTAGTAACCATGAATTTGAGTCTGTGAAGAAATCCTTAACAGGTTTTTCTAGTATGTCTGAAAGGATTGGCACTTTGAGTATGCGTAAACCGGCAGTGTTACATGTTTTAATTATCCCGTTTTCATCAAGGGTTAGAACAGCATCATGCATACTTGACAGAATACTTTCAGAATAATTTTTTTGATTCTGAACATCATCAAATAACTTGGCATTTTCTATACCCATTGAGATTTGAGATGTAAATGCAGCAAGTCTTTTTTC
This sequence comes from Opitutales bacterium, assembly GCA_965660725.1. GTDB lineage: Bacteria > Verrucomicrobiota > Verrucomicrobiia > Opitutales > Seribacteraceae > Seribacter. The sequence continues at coordinate 21,119 of CBFIBI010000009.1, read as the reverse complement.
ATCCTCTGAATTAAAGGAACCACCTCTTTTGTTCAGGACTTGACTTACACCTATGGTTTTTCCTTCTTTATTTAAAACAGGCATGCATAGTATTGATCTAGTAAAAAAGCCAGTTTGCTTATCAAAACTTGGATTAAATCTTAAGTCTGCGTATGCGTGTGGAATGTTAACTGGTTTAGCAGAAGTAAATACAGTACCAGCAATTCCCAGATGGTTTGGAAATTTAATTACAGATTTTTCATCTAAACCTTCTCCAACTTCAGTATATAACTCATTTGTTTTCTCGTCATTAATGAAAAGCGTTGCTCTTTCGCAATCCAGCATAGTTGAAATGGTAGTAATAATTTTTTGTAATAGGGGAGTAAGCTCCAATTCAGAAGAAACTTGAGAAACTACATCTAAAAATTCTAGTTCTTGTTTTCTAGCAGCTTCAATCTGTTCTACTATAATATTACCTTGAATTGCAATTGCGGCTTGTTCGGTCATGGCTTCGAGCAGATCCAAATCATCTTGATCAAATTCACCGTCTATTTTATTTAGGATTTGAGAAACCCCTATCTCCTCTCCTGAAACTGTTCTCAGGGGTGCACAAAGAATGCTTTTGGTTCTGAATCCTGTTCGTACATCTACCGCTTTATTAAATCTATCATCTTTGTAGGCATCGTGTATTATTGCACCTTCATTTTTAGTAAAGACCCAACCGGCAACACCTTTTGTATTAAGAATTCTTATCTCTCTTCTGAAGCTGCCCTGAGCGATTCTTGAATAAAGTTCACCTGTAGATGGATCATTCAGAAAGATTGTTCCTCTTTCTGCCCCAATTGTTGTGGTTGTAATTTTAACCAGGGTTTCTAGTGCTTCATCAAGGCTTTTCGTTTTTGCCAAGTCAGTTGTGACCTGCAAAAGCATGTCAGAGAACCTAGCCGTTCTTTTGGATTTTGGGTGAGAAGGTTTTTCATTTTTAGTATCTTTATTCATTTGTATCCTCTAGTTCAGCCCTCAATTCAATAATTGTCTCTTGGAGTTGTTTGAATTCCATCGTTTTGATTTGATTTTCTTTCTGCACACTTTCTTCGTGAAAATTTTTCTTTGCGTCTATTTCATTTCGTAAAGCATTAACCATACTTTTGAAATGGTTAATTTCTCGCTGTTGAGTACTTAATGCTTTTTGCACAGCATCTTCTTTATTTGCTTCAATTTCGACAACTTTTTCTCTTAGCAAACTAATATTGGCTCTAAGATTTTTCAACTCATTCGCTGATGCACTTTCAGCTTTTTGTTTAGTTTCTTCATTTTTAAACCTTAACATATCAATTTGCTCTCTAAGGTTGAGTACGGAAAGTCGTAGGAGTTCGTTTTCTTTGTTACTGGCAAGTGTAGCTTGTTGAATTATTTCGTCACTTTCAATAATTTTTCTATCTAATTCATCCCTTAAACTAGAAATATTCTTTTTGAGTAAGGTAAGCTCTCCTTCTTTTGAGGATAATATTTTCTGTATGGCATCCTCTTTTTCTTGTGAAAGCCTTTCCACTTTTTCTCTGCCCAGCGTAATATTTTCTTTTAACGATTTTATCTCAAGTGAAAAAGTGGCTTCAACCTTCTGAACAATATCCTTTTCATTAGCTTGTGCTTGCTCTAGTTCAATTCTTAAGTTCGAAATTGTATCTTTAAGTGATGATAATTGAATTTCGTACTTTGAAATTATCTTTTGAATTTTATCTTCATTTCTAGACTTAGTTTGGTCAAATTGTCCTCTCAATATTTGAATGGAATGCTTTAATTGGTTGATTTCATTAATTGAGGTTGCATAAGCTCGTTGAGTATTTTCTTCCTCTTTGATTTGTGCTTTGTCCAATTCATCTCTCAATGTTTCGGAGAGTTTTTTTAGCGAGTTTATTTCATTTTCTTTTTCCGCTGAAACTTTTTGAACTTTAGCATCAGAATCTAAAAGTTGTGTTTCAAGCTGTGCTCTAACCGAGGAAAGTGATTGTTTTAATTGGTTAATTTCTTGGTTGGAAATGGATAAAGCTTGCTGAACAGCAGTTTCTTTTTCAACACTGGTTTTTTCAAGTTCGCTCCTCAACTCTGAAACAGTATTTTGAAGAGATTTTACTAGTTGATTGGCTTGTAAAGTTGCTTTCTGAATTTTATCTTCTTCTCTTGATTTAAGATGTTCTAAGTTTTCGCGAACCATTGAAAGAGAATTCTTTAGTTGTTGGACTTCATTATTTGCTGAAGACTGTGCACGCTGGATAGCTTCTTCCTTCTCAATCAGGACTCTTTCAATTTCTTCTCTCAATTCCGAGATAGTATTCTTAAGTGATTGAATTTCTACTCTGGCGGATGAGTTAACTTTTTGAATTCTATCTTCTTCTCGTGCTTTATTAATTTCTAAATTATTTCTGGCCAGCGTCAGTGCCTTTTTAAGTTGTCGAATTTCACTTTGTGATTCTGAAATTGCAAGTTGGATTTTATCGGCTTCTTTATTCGCTGATAAATCAAGTTCATCTCGAAGAGTTTGAATGGTTAATTTGAATGATTCAATTTCTCTAATGTTTGAAGTTTGTAACTTTTGAATCCGATCCTGCTCCTCTCCCTTTTGTCTTTCTAGTTTGTTTCTTAAAAGAAGCAGACTTGCTTTCAATGCAGTAATTTCTTGAAGACTTGAAGAGTTTGCGATTTGTATGGCATCGTTTCTTTTACTTTCTGATAATTCTAAATTTTGATTGAGTGTGGTTATTGTTTTTTTTAGCTCCAAAATTTCGGAAATGTGAATAGCACTAGATTTTTGTATCGCCTGTTCTTTTTCAATTTTTATATTTTCGATTTTTTCACGAAGCTTTTCGGAAGTTTTTTGAAGATGTTTGATTTCTTGTTGAGAAGACCTTTTTGCTCGTTGTTCAATTTCCTGCTTTTCGTTTTCACTTTGATCCAACGCATTGCGCATTTCTAATAAACTTTTCTTCAAATTTTGTACAATTAAAGATTCGTGACTGTTTATTTTTTGTATTTTCTCATCATACTTTAGTTGTTTTAGGTCAATTTCTTTTCTTAAGTTAGAAATCATTTTTTTAAGCTGTTTGATTTCCTGTGAATTAATTAATTTTAGACTTTGCTTTTCGTCATCAGCAGTAAATTTTATCTTTTCGTTTTCCTCTCTTTGCTTTTCTATAATTTTTCGATAATTCTCCCTTTCTTTGGAAAACTCTGAAATCTTTAATTGTAAACAATCTTCTTTTTCCTTGGCACATTCATCCAGTTCGTTCCTAAGGATAGAAACTGTCTGCTTCAGAAAGCGATTTTCTTGGGATAGAATATGAGCCTCTTCTTGAGATATATGAGACATTATATTTCCAAATAAAATTATATCTTTGATCCATTGCAATCATTATAGTATTTTGTAAGTTAAATTTGCTTGCAATGTGTCTCTTACGGATTTTGTCTACAATATATAGTTGTCATTCAATCTGATATTATGAAGTTTTTGTCCCACAATCTTTTTTTTCCATTATGTATTTTACTATTTTCCTGTTCTGACCATGTGGAAAATCTAAATGAAAAAGAATTAGGCCAAGAATTTCAAGGTAGTGAATCAGAAAACCTTATCGATGCTCTCACTCCTTCATCCACTGATCTAGAGAACTTTGAAACCTTACTGTCATCAGGCGATACTGTCTTAGCAGTTGATGTTGAAGGAGATAAACTTAAAGGGAGTGAATTATCACAAAAAACTCCCAAAAACAAAAGTGGCAAATTGAGTGGTGATGATCTCGAAGTTGAAAGGGCTTTCAAAGACTTGGAGGTAAATTCATTAGAGCACCAAAAATCAATCGAAAACTTAAGAAAAATTAACCAAAAAAAAGATCAGACCATTACTTCGCTTTCTATGCTTAATGACGAACTTGTCTCTGAAATAAAAAGAATTAAGGGGCAAGATTATAGAAATCTACCACAACTTGATGAACAAGTAATTAAGCCTGTAACTGAATTAGATTCTTTGAAAGGTGAGATAAAAAAGTTGAAAAATAGTCTCGCACTCAAGTCTGAAGAATTGAAAAGCCTAAGATATAGAAATGATTCTTTGGAGGGCAGAATTATTGACCTGGAAAAAAATCCCTCCATTTCCTCTTCAGATTTACTTCCTTCTTTTAACAGAAAACAAACATCGTATGAAGATGATTATTCAAAATCTTTCACAAACAATTTACCCGGGGATTCTACTTTACAGTTCGAAGCAGTAGTGACCGCTCTAAACGGTAAAAGTAAGGAGGCTTTTTTCACCGAATTTTTTGTTTTACCAAACCATCTAGAAGAGATTTTGCGAAAAGGTGGGATTGAACTTAATGATTATCCTGGTATAGATACATATTCTGAGCTTTGGGCTCGTTCTCGAAAAAATTCTTTTCTTTTTCCTGGTGTCCATAAAAGCATTAGATCTCTGTTATTAAACTTTGAAGAGAATGGGAATGGCTATCGTATTCGGACTGATGTTAATGGTGAGGCGATATTATCTGATCTCAAAACAGGTACTTATTATGTTATCGGTACAGCTTCGCTTGGAAAAGTAGGAGTTACATGGAGCGTTCCAGTAGAATTAAATGCCGGTAAAAATAAAATATCATTAACGTTAGCTAATTCTTCTTGGAGCTTATAAGTTATTAACAAATTTTAGTTTGCCTTCGTCAAAGTATCTCTATGTCCTAATGGTACAGTTCAGCTAATTAACAAAACCCAAATATTACTATGGCTACAGAACAATCAACTGACAAAAGTAAACTTAAACTGAGTTTTCAACAAAAGATTAGCATAATCTTATCTTTCGCAAAAGATAAAGTTATAGAGCAAATACAGTGTGTTTGGTTTATCATCATGTATCTAATAGTTTTTCAGATACTAGTACTGGGATTACCAATTGTTTATTCTTTGATGATCGCTGTAGGAATTTTAATCGTCATCGTTGGCTTAGCTTTCTTTATGGAAGGATTGCGTCTTGGTCTCATGCCACTTGGCGAAATACTTGGGTCCACACTACCAAGAAAAAAAATTGCTGGAATTCCATGTCTTCCAGCCAGTTTAGCTTTTGGCTTTGTTCTTGGAGCATTTGCAACATTTGCTGAACCTGCTATTGGAGTACTTCGTGCTGCAGGCTCTGGTGTTGATCCTACTGCTGCTCCACTTTTGTGGACCATTCTTAATACAGGTGCGGGTTTACTAGTTAATTGTGTTGGCGTCGGAGTTGGAATTGCCGTTTTATTAGGTGTATTACGATTTTATAAAGGTTGGTCACTTAAACCCTTTATTTACAGTGGAGTTATCATTCTTTCTTGTTTGACATTGTATATGCAATTTTCTGATGACAGACTCAAACATGTACTTGGCTTAGCTTGGGATTGTGGTGCTGTTACGACTGGTCCCGTAACTGTTCCATTAGTACTCGCTCTTGGAATAGGTGTTTGTCGAATTGTATCTACAGGAGGATCTAGTAATACTGGATTTGGTGTTGTAACATTAGCATCATTATTTCCAATTCTAGCTGTTATTTGCTACGCCTTGTACCTATTCAATACAGATAATTATTATTATGCTTCGTACTCATCTGCTTCATGGCATAAGGAGGCTGGAGAATATGGAAAAAAATATCCAACTGACTTGCAGAAATTTGGAGATTTAAAAGCAGAAGCTCGTATCGAAGCAAGTGAAGGAGTCGATGAATCAGAGTTGTCTTGGTCATTATCCCCAAAAGAAAGGTTAATGGTTGAGGAATATCTTAATGAAAACAAAAGACTTCCTGAAGGCTACACATTGAAAACGAAAGTAACAGAAGGTGAGATAACTGCATCTCCATTGTCTTCTGGAGATCGTGAAAATGTTGAAGTTAGAGGTGCTAAGACATATGTAGTCAGAGAAGGTTTCAAAGCTCCTGATGGTGTTTGGAATCCGGATGCTGATATTGCCGAAGCATTTTCTAACAACTTTGATTTCTTCCCTAACACATTTAAGCCACAAGAGCTCGATAAAAATAATAACGGTAAAGTGGATCCAGGAGAGGATTTCTACAGCATTGAGGCAGATGGTTCAATTAACTATTCAAAAACTGATGGTAAATTGACGGGTCCTGATCAAGACAGAGGTGCTTTAGAAGGTGCTATCTGGGCTATTGTGCCACTCTGTTCAATACTATTACTTGTTTTAATTGGTGGACTTAGACAAAAACCAAAACATTTGGACGAGCTTTTTATCGGTATTGCATGTGCTGTTATTGGAATGTGTCTTTTTAATCTGGGTATTGCACTTGGCTTAACCCCTTTAGGAGAACAGTTGGGTGGTAATGTGGTATCAAGTTTTGCTTCAATACAACCGTGGCAAAGTGAAGGATTTGTGGAACCATTATTTAAATCCTCTACTGCAGGAAAGTGCCTCGCTATTCTATTTGGATTTCTGCTTGGTTACGGAGCAACTCTCGCGGAACCAGCTCTTAATGCTCTTGGATCAACTGTTGAGAAAATAACAGTTGGTGCTTTTAAAAAGAATTTACTCATGCAAGCTGTTGCAACAGGAGTTGCTCTAGGCATTGCTACAGGAGTTGCTAAGATTGCATTTAATTTAGAACTTTGGTACCTCTTGATTCCACCCTACGCTCTTCTATTAATACTTACTTTTATTTCCAGTGAAGACTTTGTAAATTTTGGATGGGATAGTGCAGGAGTTACAACTGGTCCCATTACAGTACCACTTGTTCTTGCCATGGGTCTAGGAATAGGAGCAAAAACCGGTGCAATTGACGGTTTCGGTGTTTTATCATTAGCCTCAGTAGGTCCGATTATTACTGTTTTAACGGTTGGTCTTTTAGTAAGAAAGAAACCTAGATCGTCTGAAAGTATTGAAAAATCAATGGAGGCAGCATAATATGAGTACATTAAATTCAAGTAAAAACATGTCTTTATTAACTATGATTCTTCCCAGAGAATCAGTTGGTAATGTCTCCGCTTCAATTTCCGAGGCAGGTGCGAGTGGTATAGTCCAAATTAGTGCTCGTGGCTCGGTCTTGAACGAGGGGGGTGGTTTGTTACAAAAAATGTTTCCACCCCCTGCACCTGAACAGCAAATCCTCCAAGTTTTAATTGCAGATAATGATAAGGATAAAATAATAGACCGTGCAATTAAATCTGGTAACCTTGATAAAGTTGGTGCTGGTGCAGTGTTTTCTATTTCCTGTAACGAAGTAAATATTAGCTCCGCTTTTCCAACATTAGTTTCTGATAGTGATTCTTCTAGTTCAACTCATCCAGTTGGAGATCTTGAAGCGATTTGTTGTATATGTGAAATTGGAGTTGCTGATGATATTGCAAAAGCAGCATTACAAAATGGAGCACCTGGACCCACAGTTACATTTGGTGAAGGTGGTGGTATTCGAGATAAAATTCCACTATTAAGAATCACTAAAGGGCCAGAAAAGGAGTTTGTTTGGTGTGTAGTAGAAAAATCTGAATCAGATGAAATTTTCGCTGCTATGGCTCGTGCTGGAAGAATTACCGAACCCGGTAGGGGATTTATGTATTCGATTCCAGTTAGTTCTGGATTAATAAATATTTCTAGCACGGTATCATCCACTGCACATGGTGCAAATATGGAACAGATAATAGCGGCTGTTGATGATTTAAAAGGAAGTAAAGAATGGAGACAATCTTTAGATTCAGGTAAAACAAAATCACTCAAAACGACTTATTTAGAGAACCTTGTAGGTATTTATTGTATTGTACCCCGAGACAATTATTCAGAAGTTTACGATTCAATCCTCGAATCTGGAGCTCCTGGTGTAAGTACAAATTTCGGAGTTATGATTGATACAGATTCTGATCAGGGACAAAACGAAGAGTGGGCCTTAGTTTATACTTCAGTCGGTGCGAATGGAGTTGATGACTTGAGAATTGCAGTTGAAAAGAAAATATCTGAAAGTAAAATTGACCGTTTTGCATTCTATACGCTTCCGATTCCTAGAGCTTTGACTTATTTAGGTGGTTAGTATCCACTCTTAATATTAATTTAGATATCTGATCTCGGTAAGATTCCATTCATTCATTTCAATACTCCTAAGTACAAATTTTGTTTGTTTGTTATCAAGAATTTGTTTGAATTTATCCTGAAGTAAATTGGCTTCATCCTTGAGTATACCAGATAAGATCATTATTCCTTTCCTTTCCACAATTTTTGTTAAGGTTATTGCATTGCTAATCAGCACATCAGATTGGATATTCGCTATTACGACATCGTAATGTTTGTTTATGTCAATTTCTTCGATTGAAGTATTCTTAAAAGTAACATCATTAATTTTATTAATTTTAGCGTTTTGAATAGAATTTATGACTGCTTCTTCGTCATGATCTATAGCATGTATATTTTTGTATCCTAATTTACTCGCAGTAAGAGCAATGATTCCAGAACCGCATCCTATATCAATAATACGCTTATTTTCGCATGAATTTGAAAATTTCAAAATGGAATAAAGACACAATTTGGTGGTTTCGTGGTTACCTGTTCCAAATGCCATGCCTGGATCTATGTAAATTTTTTTATGTTTTTTAGGAACTAGATATTCTTTGTTTAGCCAAGCTGGCACAAAATGGAAATCGTCAACATTCCATGGTTTAAAATGTTTTTTGTACGAGTTTTTCCAATCCTCATCTTTAATTCTTTCTACATTAAATTTAAAACTATACGAACACTCAATTGAAGTTTTAAATTTTTTTATAGATTTTTTTGCATTAACTAAATTGTCAAAGTAACCAATTAGGGAATTTTTATTTGAGGAATGATCAAAGTTTAGAGTCCATGAATGCGGAGCTATTTCAAAAAGTAAGTCCTCTATCTTTTCAATAATTTCTTCTTCTATTGCACTAGAAACTTTTATCATGAAGGAAATGGAGTAACCCCTAATGCCAAGTCTCTAATTACCCATGGTAGTAAAATATGCTCTGCTGCTTGAACTTTTTGTTTAACTAGTTCTAAATGATCAGTGTTCATTATACGAACTGGTGCTTGTGCAATTATTTCACCATCATCTATAAGTTTGTTGACCCAATGAACTGTACAACCGGTTATTTTGACTTTTTTGTTAAAAGCATTTTCGATAGAATTAAGACCGGGAAAACTTGGTAAAAGACTTGGGTGCAAGTTAATAATTTTATTATCAAAGTAATTAATAAAATCTATTGATAAAATTCTCATAAACCCAGCTAGAACAATCAAGTCGGGTTTTAAACTTTCAATACTTCTGATCCAGATTTCTTCTTTTGTTTTTTCTATTCTTGATTTAATGGATCCAGGGTTTAAAAACTCACTTGGTATTCCAATATCTTTACTTTTTAAAAGTATTCCAGAATTATTTACATCAGAAAAAGTTCCTACAACACGAGAGCCTCCAAGTTGATCTTGTTGCGATGCTTTAATTACTGCTAAAGCATTTGTTCCTTGACCAGATCCTAATATTACAACTCTCATTCCTATTATGTCGAGTATTCGTTTATTGAACAGATGTTTTCAATGAGGGATGAGGTGCTGTAATATTTCAAGAATGGAACAAATTGAATTTTTGCGTTTACACATTTAAGTGCTGAAAGTTCTTCTTTTGCAATAGTTGATTCATCATAATCACCTGATTTTACATAAATATCTGGTTTTAATGCCATTATTTCTGAATCCAAACGAATTGTATCAAATATTGTTATTCCGCTTACAACACTGAGGTTTTTAAGTAAAAAAGCACGATGATCTTGTTTTATAATTGGTCGATTTTTACCTTTTAGGTTTTTAACACTCTTATCTGAATTTAATGCAATCCACAAACAATCACCTAACCGTTTAGCTTCAATTAGTGAGTAAACATGTCCAGCATGCAACAAGTCAAAACAGCCATTTGTTAAAACAAAGCTTTTTCCTTTTTGGCGAATTTTATTTCTATATTCAATAGCATCCTCAAGACTTGAGCTTATGTTTTGAAAACAATTAAATTTTTCCATTTTTATTCAAAAAGTCTTTTAGCCCTATCAAGAAAACCTTCATCTGCATGCAAATCCTCCTCTCCTGAGGCTTTGGCGTATTCTATCAATTTTTCTTTTTGTAGTTTTGTGAGTTTTTGGGGTACATGAATTAGTATCCTAGCATAAAGATCACCTTTTCGAGATGGAGATCTTAAGTTGGGCATGCCTTTATCTCGAATCCTAAAGGTTTTATTCGCTTGAGTTCCACTAGGTATTTTTAATGACACTTTTCCATCCAAAGTAGGGATTTGAACCGTTCCACCCAAAGTCGCTAAAGTATAAGGAATTAATATTTCATGGAAAAGATCATCTTCATCACGTTCGAATTTATCATGCTCTTTAATTTTTACATCAACATAAAGATCACCAGCAGCACCGCCCATCGAACCCGCATCACCGCGACCTCTTGAGCACAATCGGTTTCCATCACTTACGCCTGGGGGAATATTTACTTTTACTTTTGTTGGTGATTTTTTTCTACCTTCACCGTTACAATCTTTGCACGGTTTTTCAATTTTAACACCACTGCCGCGGCATGTTGGACATGTTCTTCTTATACTTATAAATCCTTGATTTGTTGCAACTTGGCCAATTCCCCCACAAGTTGAACACATAACTTTGCTGGAACCACTAGATGCTCCAGAACCTGAACAAGTTTTACATGGTGCATGATGATGGTATTTAATTTCCTTTTCAACACCAACCGCAGCCTGTTCTAATGTTATTTCAACTCGAACCTTTAAGTCAGAACCTCTTGAACTTTCATCTCTATTTTGCGAACTACCTCCGAAAAAATCTTCAAAAATACTCCCAAAACCACCGCTACCCCCACCTCCGCTAAATGCATCTCTAAATAAATCAAATGGGTCTACACCTTGTCCGCCTCCATGACCACCACGAAAAGCATCATGACCGAACTGGTCGTATTTTCTCCTTTTTTCTGAATCTTTTAAAACTTCAAAGGCTGCAGAAATTTCTTTAAATTTTTCTTCGGCTTCAGCATTCCCCTGATTTTTATCAGGATGGTATTTGACTGCTAGTTTACGATAGGCTTTTTTAATTTCACTATCAGTAGCACTTCTGTCAACTCCAAGAACATCGTAAAAATCTTTTTCTGGCATGTTTACTCTTCGTTCTCCTTCGGTTTCGTAACAATTACGCTTGCTGGTCTAAGCAATTTTTCACCCAATCTATAACCGCACCTTATTGTTCTCACAACATGGTCATCATCTAGTGTTTCGCAGAATTCATTACCGATTGCTTCGTGTATTTTCGGGTCGAAGGGTTCATTTGAGGGCTCTATTACAACCAAACCATATCCGTTAAGAACAGATTCAAGTTGATTAATTGCCATATCAAAGCCCTCAACATATTTTTTGGCTTCATTGAATTTAGCTGCTTCATTAAGGCCCATCTGAAAAGCATCAAGAATAGGAAGTAAATCAGAAATTATTTGTGAACGAGTTCTTAATGCAATATCAGCCCTTTCTTTAATCGCTCTTTTTTTAATATTTTCAAGGTCTGCATGTACTCTTAAGTATTTGTTTTGTATGTCATCATGCTTACCATATGCTTCTGCAAGCTTGGATTCTAACTGCTCATTTTTATTATCCTTAGGCTCAACTTTTTCGTATTCTTGGGAGTGTTCAGACTCCTCTTTAGAGTTTTCATTATCGATATTTTTATCTAGATCGTATTCCATAAAATTTTAAGGTTAAAAAATATTGTATATACTTGAAGGTCAATAGGAAAGAATTTATGTTCTACAGTTTTAACTAAATTTGTCAGTTATTAAAAAAGTCGAATCTACGATAGCTTTTAAAGTACATGAAGAATCATATGGGGATAGTGCTTGATCTCCTGATTTAAGAATTTGATCTCCTACTTTAACGGAACCATCAATTAAATGAATTATTATACATTCTTGGTTCTTATTTTTGATTCGTATGACATTATCTTTTTTTGAAATAAATTGAGTGATTCTAAATTTATCACAATCTGCTAAAATATTAGCACCGTAATCATATTTTCCATCAACTTTTCTTGGAATTGTAGATCCAAAATCAATGCATTTTATTGATTCCTCAAGATGAAGAAGTCTTTTTTTCCCATCAATTCCTACTCGATTCCAATCATAAGCACGATATGTGGTATCTGAATTCTGTTGGATTTCTAAAATTAGGTTCCCGGCATCTATTGCATGTAGAGTTCCGCTTTCAACTAAGACTGAATCCCTATTTTTTGATTTAATTCTTTGGCATAAACTTTCTACATTACCTGAAAGAATTGCTTTTCGAAATTGCTTTTCAGTAATTTCCTTTTTTAATCCAAGAAATAAGCCAGCATTATCATCGGCTTTTACAACAAACCAATTTTCTGTTTTTGGTTCTCCGCCTAACTTTTTAGCAATACTTTCAGGCGGGTGAACCTGTAAACTTAATCTTTCTTTACAATCCAACCATTTTACAAGAATCGGAAATTGGTTTTCTGGTTTCCAGTTTGGGCCCATGATTTCATTAGTATGCCGTTGAATTAAAAACCTAATTGTCTTTCCTTTAAATTTACCACTTTTTACAACAGATTGGTTGTCTTCTCGATCGACTATTTCCCATGATTCTCCAACCATACTATTAGATGAAATTTCCCTATTAAATTCTTTGCGAATCATTTGTCCGCCCCATACTCTTTCCTGATATATTGGTTCAAACTTGAAAACATTCATATACATGTGTTTTATAATAGAGTGGTGTTAATTAAAAACATAAATTTGATTCTTTAATCTATTACAATGGGAAAGGCAATCATCGAGGAAAAGGTAGGAATAGCAAAAGCGAGTCCACCAAAGTTTATTTATGTTGGTTATGCGTCGTTGCTGTCTGCTGTTTTAATCCTGATTTCCTTAATTACATATCAGCCTAGCAATTACCATATATCACCACCTTCTGATTTGACACCTGTATTAGGTCAATTTGGAATTTTCATTGGTCGTAGTTTATTCGGAATATTTGGTCTTTCAGCATGGTTGTTGCCATGGCTATTAGGAAGTGTGTCCGTTCTTTCATTTAAAAAAACTGATAAAAGAGAAAAGTTAGTTAAATCATTTACTATTTTCTCAGTTATTTTAAGCGTTTCTACTTTAGCAAATATCCGTGATGACCATGTTCTCTCATTGACGGGCGATTCCATCTTAGATGAAAATACCTACACTCATGGTGCTGGTGGCTCGCTAGGTGCAATTATATACTCAGGACAACCAATGGGCTTAACCTCTAATCAAAAAACTGGAGGCTTTTTAAAGATTTGGCTTGGAAATCTTGGTTCAACCATTCTCTTGCTTATCATTTTAATATCCTGTCTTTGCTTTCATTTTTCATTTTCACCGAGAACTTTTTTAAATCCATTTTTAACTTTTTTTCCTAAACAAAAAATTGGATTATCGAAAAAAGAGGAGAAAAATAATGATGTTGGCTTATTTGAATCCGGTGAAAATGATACACAAAAGCCTCTCTCTTCAAACTTTTTAAAGTTCCTCAAACCCAACAAAGAAATTAATGATGATCCCCTTTTTGGTGATGTTTCAAAGAGTTCAAATACTGGAATCGCATCTTTGGATAAATCCTTAGACTCACCAATTCCAAAATCAAAAGATAAAAAAGTAAGTAATAAAGAAGAGTCTAAGGTTGAAGATACTGAAGAAATAATTTCAGAGGTAAAAGATCATGATAATTTTGTAGTTGAAGCAGAAAATACAGAATTTCAAGTTGATTCCGGAGAGTCTAAAGGAATGGAAGGATTTAAAGTTGTAAGGGCTGCTAAGACAGAGAAATCAATTGAGTTATTTCCTGAGCGTAAAGGGGATTATCATTTTCCGCCTATGGACCTGTTGATGGAACCTCCTGAGGAAGAAGCAATTGGAGATGAAGATCATATTCTCAAAGCTAAGAGGCTACAAGATACATTGAAAGAGTTTAAAATCGAAGTTGAAATGGGAGAAGTTCATACAGGACCTGTTATTACTCGTTATGATTTGCATCCAGCTGCTGGTGTTAGAGTAGAAAAAATAGCGAACTTGGATAAAAATATTGCTATGGCCCTTAAAGCAGAAAGCGTTCGAATCTTAGCTCCGGTGCCTGGAAAAGGTTGCGTTGGGATAGAAGTTCCCAACGCAGTTCCAATGCCAGTGTGTATGAAAGAAATTTTACAATCCAAAGCATGGCATGAAGCTGGGGCAGAGATACCTGTTGTTTTAGGTAAGGAAGCTAGCGGAAGACCCTTGGTTGCAGATTTAACTAAAATGCCACATTTGCTTGTCGCAGGCTCAACTGGGTCTGGTAAAACAGTCTGTATAAACGCCATTATTGCTTCTCTTTGTTACCATTCAAGTCCTGAGGATGTTAGATTCATAATGGTAGACCCAAAAATTGTAGAAATGAAAGTTTACAATGATTTACCTCATATGCTTATTCCAGTTGTTACTGAACCTAAAAAGGTTCCTGGTGCACTAAAGTGGCTTTTAATCGAAATGGAAAGACGGTATCAGATTTTTTCGAAAATTGGTGTGAGAAATATTGCTGGCTTTAATGCTAAAATACTTAAAGATAAAGCTGAGAAAGAAAAAGCACAAAGACTTGATGCAGAGATGACTGCTGAGGAGCGTGCTGCTTTGTCATCAATTGAGGTTCCACGAGATGATGATGTTCTTGAAATACCTGAAAATAAATTACCCTACATAGTTTGTATTATTGATGAGTTGGCTGACTTAATGATGGTCGCTCAAGCAGATGTCGAAACTGGAATTGCTAGGCTTGCACAATTAGCAAGAGCGGCAGGCATCCACCTGATAATAGCTACACAAAGACCATCTGTTAATGTTATTACAGGTGTGATCAAAGCAAATCTTCCTAGTAGAATTTCCTTTCGTGTTGCATCATACAGGGATAGTCAAACTATATTAGACGGCAAGGGTGCAGAAGCTTTAATTGGAAAAGGTGATATGTTATTTATTCCACCTGGGAGTTCCACTTTTGCTAGGGCACAGGGAGCATTTGTAAGTGACGATGAAATAAACGGAATTGTTGAATTCTTGAAAATAAACGGACCACCTCAAATTATTGAGGAGGTTAGAGATCAAATTGAATCTGCTGGGCAAGACGATGTTCTTGGTAGCACAGATGATTCTGATGACGATCCTATGACTCGTAAGGCAATTGAAATCATTCGTTCCACTAAAAGAGCTTCTACCTCTAATTTACAAAGAAAATTAAGTATTGGTTATAACAGGGCTGCTCGTATTATGGATGATTTAGAAGACAGAGGTTTGGTTGGTCCTGATGTCGCTGGGCAAGGTAGAGAAATTTTAATGGATTTATAAATAATTTAAATCCTAGCTTGCTAATTAGGTTTAAGAATAAGAAATTAATATTTTGAAATTATGGCTGTAGGACAAAAATTAGAAGAAGCACGAAATCGTAAAGGTATTTCTTTGAGAGAGGTGTCAGAGAGTACGAAAATTCGTGGTGATTATTTAAGTGCCTTTGAATCAAACAACTTTGAAATAAATTTACCTGAGGTTTATCTTCGCGGCTTTGTTAAATTGTATGCTCGCTTTTTGGATTTGGACCAAGAGGCTATTTTGAACGACCTTGATATGGAACTCGGTAATGTTAGAAATAAATCATCTAAAATTTCCCTTGGTTCCATTGCTGGAAGTGAAAATGACTCCGAAGCAAATAAATCTGTTAATACATCAAATCATTCCAGAAGGAAAGTTCAACCGAGTTTAAAAAAACCAATCTTTATTGCATTTGGCTCCTTAGGGGGTGTAATTCTTTTGATTTTTATAATATATTCAATTTTTGATCATGAAAAAGACGACTCTTTGAATATCAAACCCCAATCCCAGTCTAATATTAAAGAAGTTAGGCCAAGTCTTACTGGAACAACTAAGGAACCAAATCAAGACGCTAATAAAGCTGAGTTTACTCTAAAATTAGCAGCAATTGGTCCAATAGACTTATTGATCGTCGATGATTTGAGTGATGGAGCTCCTCAAGATTTTAAAAATATTAGTGCAGGGTGGGAGTATGATTTAAAAATCAAAGAATCATTCCGATGTCATTGTTCAAATTTAGAAAATCTAAGGTTTTCTATTGATGACGGAAATGAGAAGAAGATAGACGGGGAAGGAGCAGGAAATTTTAGTTGGCAACCGTAAGTTGACAGTTTTCTTGGATGGTAATTTTTTTAGTCGTCAATGAGACTTTTCTTCGCAAACCAAAAAAAGGAATTTCCTTTGTTGATTGCGGAAAATTCAACTTGTACAAGACTGTCGTCATTTTTAACTAATCTGACTGTTACATCCTTAACATTTTGACCCTCGATGATATTGCTCACAGTTTCGCTTGCGATATCGAGATCAGCAGGGGAAATAAAATTTAAAAAGGGTTTTCCTTTAAGATCATCAGTTTGAAACCCTAGGAATTTTGCCCATTCAG
This sequence comes from Opitutales bacterium, assembly GCA_965660725.1. Classification (GTDB taxonomy): domain Bacteria; phylum Verrucomicrobiota; class Verrucomicrobiia; order Opitutales; family Seribacteraceae; genus Seribacter. The sequence goes on along the minus strand of CBFIBI010000009.1, from coordinate 4,588 downwards.
AGTCATTGCCACGTAAAATAATCTCGCCATCAATTATTTCAAGTGTACCGGAAAAATCTGAGTCCAACGATAATCCATCTAGAGTAAATGTCTTTTTTTCAGTAGGAATTGATCCTTTCATGGAGAGTTTGAAATTTTGATAGTGCTTTGGTGTAATATCAATACGTTTCTTGAACGCTCTATGAAAGTAATGTACGCTTTCAAATCCACATGCAACTGATACTTGCTTGACGCTTACCTTCGTGGTAGAAAGCATCTTTTTGGCCTGTGAAATTCTTGTTCTTATTAGATCTTCTGTGGGGCTTGTTTTAAATTCTTGCTTGTATAAGGAAGCAAAGCGGCTTGAACTTAAATCTAATTTGTCAGCCATCATTTTAATAGTCCATGGAAGATGGAAGTTTTCATGAATTTCAGATCTAAGATCCCGTAGTTTCTGAGAGTGATCCGGCATAGATAAAACAAAATCTTGTTTTGAAAACCTGATAATTTTTGTAAGTAATTCATCAACACTAGAAGCCACTACTCTATCCCACAGCATGTCCAGCGCTCTGCACTCTTTTGATATTTTGTCTAATATTGCGTCAATAAAGTAATTTTGAAGAGGTGAGTGGATTTCATTAGTTTCAAATCCAATTTGAGAGACTAATCTCGAAGCATCTGATCCTTTAAACGCAAGTGCATCATAATGCCATGGTTCACCTTTTCCTTTGATGTAATGAGGGAATCCTGGTGCAAGCAACACACAATCACCAGCCGCAACATCATGTAATCCAATTTTTGTTTTTATAAGAACAGTATTCTTAAAAAAATAAAGAGTATATTCTCTTTTTCCTTTAGCTAAATCTATTATGTCTGTTGTTTTTTGTTTAACAGAAATGTCGCAAGCAGTAATTCTAATCTTCATGATAGGTTAAGAAAGTTAAATTGTTTACAATCTTTAAATTGTTATAATCCAAAAAGTCAACTTTTAAACGTTTCACTACTTATTAAGTAAAAACAATTTTTGTATATAAGAAAATTACTGACACGCAACCATGCCGAGAATGATATAATTTATAGATTCCTTAAGATAATCTAAATTAATAATGTTATTTTTCCATTACAGCATTAAAAATCTATTGTGTAACAGTGTTAGAGTTTCATCAAAACAGTAAGATTCTATAAATTGTTAGACGAGAGAATCGTAGGATTTTATCTAAAAATACTCCTGATTATAGTTGAAGAATTAATTCTCGAATAATTATTAAGATAGAGGGATGAATTAAATTTTGAATTAAAATGCTAAATGCACAAATAATACAAAATAAGATTGTATAGTATGTTTACTGATCTGCATTCGGATCAACACATTTAGGTCCTTTTAAGGCATCAATTTGACCGATCAGTTGAGGATGTTCTTCAGCTTGTTCGTTAAGATTAATCCATTCTTGTAATTCATCGGGTACATCCATGTCTGGGTATATGGCTTCTACCGGGCACTCATCCATACAAGCATTGCAGTCAATGCAAGTTTCAGGATTTATGTAAAGTCGATCAGGAAGTTCGTGGAATGCGTCTACAGGGCAAACTGATACGCAACTAGTGAATTTACAATCAACACATTTTTCAGTTACTACATAAGTCATTTTGTTAAATAATTTGTTTTAAAAAAATTAGAAGAACCTGACTGGAGAGCTTTCACTCGTTTCTCTAGCTTGTCGTTCATGTTCTTCGTCTGAACAAGGAGAGTTGGTAGGTACATTCGTTTCTTTTGTGTTTTCTTGAACAAGTTTATTAGAAATTAAATAATTTTCTACTTCTTCTCCGCTGACATCAGCTAACATTATGCCATCAATTTCGACACAGGGAGACAGCGGTTGTGAAGACTTTTCAACCATTTCTGCATAAATATCCTGATTGTTGATTATGTCTAAATCTTCGTATTCTAAAGAGTATTTATCCATAATTGCACGCACTCCCATGCTCCATCCGCAATGTGGTTTTAAGTAAGCTTTAATATTCATAGTGTAATTTAATAAATAATATTTTAATAAAATGCAATTTCCAAGGAGATAAATTTAAGAGCTTAGTATTTCACGGATATTTATTTATAGATTTCAAATACAAAAGAGATAAATATTCGGGCGAGTTTTTTGAATTTTAGTGAAGCAACTATTCGAGGTAATTAATTATTTGGCTAAAGATTAATCACAAATCACTAATTATGTTTGTATTACAACTAAATTTTAAAATTTCGATTTAACCCTTTTCCTTTTAAATTGGTATTTCAAATAGATCTAATTTTTCTAGTGAACTTTATCAGAAATTGGTATAGTTTAAAAATCTGGTCTTATAGCCTTGACCGAAAAATACCAACCCGCAAAATAGTTTGTTCCTTTGTTTGAAGAGTGAGAGCAAAGGAATATATATACCTTTAAATTTTAATTATGAGACACATCCCAAAACAAGGACTTTACGATCCAAGCAATGAACACGAGAATTGTGGAATTGGTTTAATCGTCGATATGAAAGGCAGACGTTCTCATGATATCGTTCAGGGTGCCCTAGAGATATGTGTTAACTTAGATCATCGCGGAGGTTGTGGATGTGATCCAATTACTGGAGACGGAGCTGGAATCTTTATACAATTACCTCACAAATTCCTTTCACAAGCATGTTCTAGTGACGCTTCCTTTTATCTTCCTGATGAAGGGGATTATGGTGCCGCTTTCATTTACCTGTCAAAAGATTCCGATTTATGTACCCACGAGAAAAATATAATTGCTGAGGTTTTGTCCGAAGAAGGGCTAGAATTGCTCGGTTGGCGGAAAGTCCCAGTCAAAAGTGAAATACTTGGCAAAGCTTCTTTTGAGTGCGAGCCAAACATGGAGCAACTTTTTGTCAAAAGGCCAAACTGCATCGAGAAAGGTTTGCCTTTTGAGAGAAAGCTATATTTAGCCCGTAGAATAATTAGTCATCGATTAAGATTTAGTTCGGGGGACCCGGATGTTAGTTTTCATGTGAGTTCGTTTTCTTCAAAAACCATGACCTACAAGGGAATGTTAACAACAGAGCAACTTAAAGATTATTTCCCAGATCTTAGTAATCCTTTAATGGAGTCAGCACTTGCACTAACTCACTCAAGATTTTCTACTAATACATTTCCTAGCTGGCATCGGGCTCAACCATTTAGGTATTTGTGCCACAACGGAGAAATAAATACTGTCAGGGGAAATGAGAATTGGTTGTATGCTCGTCAAATGCAACTAGCTAGTGATGTGTTTGGTGATGATGTAAAGAAATTATTGCCTATTATCCGAGAAGATGGATCAGACTCCCAAAAATTTGATAATTGCTTAGAATTTTTGATTCTTTCAGGACGAAGTTTATCTCATGCCATGATGATGATGATTCCTGAGCCATGGGAAAAACATCAGGACATGCCTCAATTCAAGAGAGATTTTTATGAATTCCATGCATGTGTAATGGAACCATGGGATGGTCCAGCATCGATCGCCTTTTCCGACGGTACACAAATCGGTGCTGTTTTGGATCGAAACGGACTTAGACCATCTCGGTATTATGTCACAAGCGATGATAAGGTAATTTTAGCTTCAGAAGTGGGAGTTTTATCTTCTATAGATCCTTCTAGAGTTATTAAGAAAGCAAGACTTGAACCAGGTAGAATGTTTCTAATCGATATGGATCAGGGTAGAATTATCGATGATACTGAACTTAAAAAGTCTATTTCCCAAGAAGAGCCTTATGGTGAGTGGTTGAAGGAATCGATGGTTAACTCTAATTCTCTTCCGCTACCTCAAACAAAAAATGTAGATGACTTTTCTAGTATAACAGAAAAGCAGAAGGCATTTGGATATACTTTTGAAGATTTACGCTTTTTGATCGGACCGAGTGCTAAATCTGGAAAACAACCACTCGGATCAATGGGAAATGATTCACCACTTGCCGTTCTTTCTGATAAATCACAATCGCTTTATAATTACTTTAAACAATTGTTTGCCCAAGTAACTAATCCGCCCATCGATCCAATTAGAGAAGAACTTGTTACTGCTTCAATAAGTTTCATTGGTTCTGAGGGTAATTTAACAAATCCGGGCCCCAAAAGTTGCCGATTGATTAAATATGATTCACCTTTGATTGACGATGTGCAGACTTCTCAACTTAGAGGTAAGCTACCTTCTGGCTTCATGTCTTCAACTCTACCTATGTTATTTAAGCCTAATAATAAAAGGCTGCATGGAGAAGATCTTGAAATTGCGTTAGAAGAATTATTTAGAAAGGCAGATGAAGCAATTATAGAAGGTGTTAACATTCTAATTCTTTCTGACCGTGACCTATCACCTGAACTTGCTGCTATACCTGCTTTATTAGCATGCTCTGGTCTTCACCATCATCTTACCCGAAATGGAACAAGGACGAAGGTTTCACTCGTTGTTGAATCAGGAGAACCTCGCGAAGTACAACATTTTGCTTTATTAATTGGGTATGGAGCTGACCTTATAAATCCATATCTAGCTCTTCAAACTGTTCGCCATATGATCAGCACTGGAGATATTCATGAAAATCCTACTGTCGCTTGTAAGCACTT
>CBFIBI010000008.1:0-54866 GCA_965660725.1 Opitutales bacterium | reverse complement strand
TCATCGGTTCAAGCTCAGGATGATTAATATTGGCTGGTATAATTGCTCTTCCTCGAGCAACCTCGCTACGGACGAATTCAGGTGTAATTTCCTCGGGAATTAATGCACCATGTGATTGCCCGTGATGCTGATGTAAAAGAGAATTACGGACTGCTTCAGGAGAAGTTTCAAGATTTTCAGCCAAAGACTGTAATTTCATATTTTCTCTAATGGCAATGAATTCCATTTCTGGAGTTATTATACCTGCTCGAGCATAATGTAATTGAGTAACACACTTCCCCTCCGTGGCTCGAAGAATGGTCCGGTTGGAAAGATCAAAATCAGGTAATTCCTTATTTTTGCCATCGGAACGGTTTGCATGCTTTGAGGATAAATAGCCATTATCTATCGGTTTAGATGATCGCCCTTCGATAACCTCCACATCGCCACGATCATTAATCCAATTAGAACGCAAAGCAGGTAGTCCTTTCTCAGAATCTTTATGGAAAGTTGAATCTCCCCATGCTCCCGATGTATCATAAACGCGGATCGGTTCGTTTTCCTCTTTCTCTCCATTAGGCAAATTGCTCGGAGATTGACGAATTTCTCTCATCGGAACGAGAACGCCTGCATTTTCTCCCTTAACATAAACCTTGCTTGAATTAGCAAATGAGCTGTGAATATTTTCAGTTTGGTTATCTACTTTTTTTATCATGTCTTAAATTTTACCACCCGAGATAACCGACATGGTCATGTCAAGTTTTCCCTACGGCGTAGTTATGCGCATCAGGTTCAAAGGGTAGCCTGCGGATCGTGCAAGCCTCTCAGTAAACGCCTAAAACTCCCCTAAACAATATTTTTTCTAATAGAACAAAGGGGAAAAGCAACCAAACAATGAAGATATTAATAAAATTTGAAATTATACCAATGGAATAAACTTGGAACCAAACAAGCAAATTGCGACTCCCAGTAGCGAGATTAATGTAAGAAGTACAGACCATGTTTTTAAAGTTTCTTTTTCAGTAAAACCACTCAATCTTTGTACAACCCAAAATCCGCTATCATTCATCCAGGAGAGAGTGATTGAGCCAAAGCCAATTGCGAGAAAGATATACAACGGATGATATCCTAAACTCTGCACATCTCCTAAAACTGCTGACATCAACCCAACTCCAGTAATCATAGCAACTGTTGCAGAACCCTGGGCGATTCGAATTATCGCTGTAACAAACCATGCAAGTAACACATATGAAATATCAAATTCACTCGCTATATTTTCGATGGATTGCCCCACCCCACTCAGCCTAATCATTCCACCAAAAGCTCCACCCGCTCCAGTTATAAGAATAATCATACCGGCAGTTGAAAGAGGATCCTTCAATTGATCAGAAAGAAAGTCTGTAGGTGATTGATTCGAGCAAAGTTTATCCTTAAGAGCTTGGCTAAGTAAAATATAGATCGAAATTAGAGCGGCTAAAAACATTGCAACATTAGGCTCACCGAAAAAAGAAAGTATAAGATAAAGATAATTATTTCCGTCATGATTGAATATAGCTGTATCAAAACCTAAGTTTCCCAATATCTTAACTAATGAAAATGTAGAAATTAAAAAAACCGGCAACAAGATTGGCATGAAAGATAAACAAATAGAGGGTAGATCAGAATCTGGTTTATTTACAATATTTTGAAGGTTTTCTTTACTTGACCCCGCAACCTCTCGCATTGGGAAATTAAATCTTTTATCAAACCATTTTGAAACATATAAAACAAGGATTGCAGGCAAAACACTTGCAATTAGTCCAGCAATTAAAGCTTCACCGATTTCAAGCCCTAAACCCTCAGCAATCATGAGTGGACCGGGTGTAGGAGGAACCATTGAATGTGTAATAGCACCGGCACCAGCCATCGTCATAACAAAAAATAAATACCTCCCGCCAAAACGTACCGCCATGGCACGTGCAAGAGGAATTAACAAGAAAAACACGGTGTCAAAGAAAACCGGTATTGATAGTATAAAACCACTTAAAAGAAGAACAAAGCCAGCTCTTTTTTCCCCAAAAGCTGAAAGTAAAAACCGTACCACCCGATCGGCTGCTCCACTTTTCATCATACAAGTCCCAATAATCGCCGCAAGGGCAATAATCAGGCCAACTCCACCAGCTGTATTACCGAACCCTAAGAGAGTCCATTTGATAGCTAAAGTATAATCAATTTCATCGGATTGATTCAGATCAACTCGGCTATGGAAAAGTCCTTTATTCTCGATGGTAATTTCAGGTAAAGGACCTGATAACAAACCTACTAAAATCGCCGCTGTAATCAATGTCAAAAAAGGGTGAATCTTAAACTTTGCTATCCCGATAACGACCCAAAGAACACTTATGAAAAGTACAAATAAAGGCCAATTAACAGGTAGACTGCTTGCAAGCGAAAAAATCATAATATTGAAATGAGGATTTAGAATTTATCGAGAATCAAGATTGTAAATTGAACAGGTTAAGTATTTTCATTCGGAAGCATAAAACACGGGTTTAAACGATTTCAAATTTCCCATTAGCATGCTTTTTAACTAAACGACTTAATTCCAATAATGATAGTGCAGACATGGTATCTGAAATTGAAAGAGATCCACGGTGACATAATTCATCCAAGGAGAGTTGCTCACCTTCAGATAACTCCTTGATCAATATTTTTTCAATAGCACTCAAGTCTCCAAGGTTACTTTTTCTTTCATCTAAATCATTTACTTCATCTTGAAAATTCAACAGTTTCTGATTCTCTTTCATATACGGTCTAAGGTCCTCTATGATGTCTTTTGCTGATCTAGCCAAAGTCGCACCTTCTCTAAGGATTTTATGACATCCTGCAGAGCTAGCCTGATCAAGTCGACCAGGAACAGCAAAAACTGTTCGGCCTTGGTCTGCTGCAAACTGAGCAGTTATTAGACTGCCACCCGACGCTGCTGATTCAACGACCAAAACTGCTTGGGAGATACCAGATACAAGTCGATTTCGCATAGGAAAAGTTCTACGATCTGCTTTTCGACCAAAAGGAAATTCAGAAATCACCCCTCCATTCTTTATTATTCTTTTATACAATCCAACATTTTCTGGAGGATATATTATATCAAGACCGCTACCCAAAAAAGCAATGGTCTTCCCTCCCGCATCAAGTGCCCCTTCATGTGCTGCCGAATCAATCCCTCTGGCCATACCACTTACAATGCAATAACCAGCCCTTGCTAAGTCCCCTGCCATTAGACGAGCCTGCTTTTGTCCATACATAGAAGGATTGCGGGTGCCAACTATAGCAACACAGGGGAGATCTGGAATTTCTCCCGCTATGTAAAGACCAATTGGAGGGTCGTAAATTTCCATAAGTAGATCAGGCAAATGATTTTGATCGCAAAAAGACGCTCCCATCTTCTTGATTTTTTTCATCTCAGATAAAAGCCAATCTTGATTTGCCGGATTTTTTATTGAAGTAATAATTTTTTCGCCGATTCCTGAAACTTCTAATAGGGAATTTTTATTAGCCCGTAAAACTTCAGTTGGATCCCAATCAAAGCTATTCAGTAAATTTCTTGCAGAAATTGGACCGATTCCTGGAATCCCATTAAGTAATAGAAAAGCTTCGGTCTTTTTTAAATTATTATAAAAACTCAATACAAATAATCATAAGTATTAATTTATATTTGAAAAGAGAAACTTCTAGAATCATTAGAAAATTATTTGGTTAAATAAAACATTATTTTAACTGAATTCAAAAAATTGCCAGATAGCTAATATTCTAAAAGCCTGCACATCGAATCAACGAATTCTTTCTCCGGAAAATCAATAAAGAACTTCTGATGTAAACAAATTATTAACTAGGTCATGATGAGTTGATAACCAAAGAATCGATGCAAACCCGTTCCTATTGAAAACACTAATTTATGTAATACTAATTCGCTCTTTTGCCCAATTAACTTTGGATCTGATAAAATCATCGATCAATCCAATTTCTTAAAATCATTAATTTTCAAAGGATGGCCAACCTCCATATCACGTATAGCTTTCGCACCTAACACTTCTTTCCATAAACTGGGACAAAGTCCATCACCTGGTCTCGCAACTCGAATATTTTTTTCAGTAAGCAAATCATTTTCCCGAATTTTACTAGAAACTAATATCGATCTTTTAAAAAAAGAACCAGATAAACCAGTTCTATCTCGATAAAATTGTTTCATGCCTAAAGCAGAGTGTGCTGATTTAACTTCAGCAACCATTTCCTTATATTCCTTGGGTAACATCGAGAACTTTCCATCAATTGAACTATCATCCCTATCCAAAGTAAAATGCTTTTCTATTATTCGAGCACCCAGAGCAGTCGAAGTTACTGCTACTGTATGTCCCAAAGAATGATCAGATATACCAACGGGCACATCAAATTGATCACTTAATGAATTCATTGAAAGTAAATTAAATGAACTTGGTTCAGCTGGATACTCGCTTACACAGTGAAGAAGACTAACCATTGGGCACCCACTTTTCATTAATTTATCTATTGCTCTTCCTATCTCATCAATAGATGAAACACCAGCACTAGCTATAACTGGTTTACCGGTTTGGCCAATTTTCTCAAGAAGTGGATAATGGTTTAACTCAAAAGATGCAATTTTATGAACAGGTGGGTCGAAAGAAGATTCCAGAAATTCTACCGCACTTTCATCAAATGGAGAACTAAAGAGAAACGAACCAAGTTCACTAGCTCGTTTGGCTAATGGAACATGCCACTCCCAGGGAGTCATTGCTAACTCATAAAGATCATGTAAATATTTCCCCGCCCATAACCCGTCTTTGATCAAGAACCTTGTATCTCTTCCATTTACTGTAATTGTGTCTGGCTTGTAAGTTTGTAATTTAATTGCATCGGCACCTGCCTCAACTGCTGCCTCGAGCAGAGCGAACGCTTTTTCCAAGTTCCCACCATGATTGCCTGATAATTCAGCAATAAAAAATGGCGGATAGCTTTCGTCAGCAATCTTAGTTAAAAAATCCATCGATTCTGATGGAGAATGATTAATTACCCAATGATTGAGGTAAAAAATCAGATAATAAAACTTTCAATTGTGTATTAGTTAAATACTCGCAGTTACAATTACTCGAAAACTTAAAACCATCTGAGCATGAAACGCCCCCCAATATTCCAATCTTATTTCCCCAAAAAGATTGAATTGGTTGGATAACATAATGATTCTCAAATTCAAGCACATTTCTAGATTCATCTTCAGGAATCAAAATCTCGTGCATTTTCTCACCCGGTCGAAGCCCAATGATATTCCATTCGCAATCAGGTGCAACAACTTGGGCAATATCTTCAACTTTACAGGCGGGAATTTTCGGAACAAAAAGCTCACCTCCCACCATCGACTCAAAACATTGTAATACAAAATCAACGCCGTCTTTTAAAGTAATTAAGAAACGAGTCATTTTAGAATTTGTAATCGTTAAAGTTCCAGTTTCACGTTGACTAGCAAAAAGGGGAACAACACTACCTCGACTGCCTACAACATTTCCATAACGAACAACCGAAAAAGTTGTACCGCCATCCCCTGAGTAACTATTAGCAGCAACAAATATCTTATCAGAACACAATTTTGTAGCCCCATAAAGATTGACTGGGTTCACAGCTTTGTCAGTACTCAAAGCAATAACTTTATCGACTCCCGATTTCAAACTGGCTTCAACAACATTCGTCGCACCATCAACATTCGTTTTTATAAATTCATGTGGGTTATACTCCGCTGCAGGAACCTGCTTTAGGGCAGCTGCATGGACAACATAATCAACTCCACGCATTGCAAGGCAAAGACGATCTTGATCACGGACATCTCCCAAAAAGAACCGAACCTGCCCCTGCGTAAAGTCCTTATCTTTTTGCATTTCAGATTGTTTCCACTCGTCCCTAGAATAAACAATGACACGACGTGGGCGGTAATTTTCTAAAACAGTCTTAACAAACTTCTGACCAAACGAACCTGTCCCACCTGTTACAAGAATTGATTTGTCGTTGAACATAGAAATTTCATACTAAGTTAATTATATGTACATAGTCGATTCCAAAGATTCGATATTATTTCGTTTGAAAAATTTATCACATGGATTCTAATAACAAATTCCTGCTCTAAAAGGTATGGATACCACATGGCTATCTGAATCAATATCTAAAGGAGCCAGGTCGGCTATTTTGTTAGGCCCACTCAATTCAGAAATAATTGAAAAAGAACTCGAAAGTTTTCCATTAGGCATACTTTGGGTTTCATCTGATTCGAATATAAATTTTAATCTACCTCAAAAAGTTCAGTTTATTAACAAAGAAAATAGCACTGAGTTAATAACAAAATCGCTACAGGACTTTATTACCATTGATTACGACTCTCCTCCAACAGTAAAGCTTAGCATCGATATAGCTAAAGATTCTCTTAATGAATATAATTCAATTCTTGATCTGATCATCGCTGAGATTGACTCAACCATGCGTGCACGCAGAACTCGAACTGAGACTGGCTTTATTCGCCAGAGGCAAGTATTCACTAATCTTGCTGGTTACCTACAAAATAGGTTGCCAGTTGAGTGGAACAATTTAGCAGATAAAAAATTAGTTGTAGTCGTGGGAGCAGGCCCATCTCTAGATATTACCCTGCCTCTTTTACAAAATGGAATTCCTCGACCAATTATTATTGCTGCTGACAGTAGTCTAAGAGCATTAAAGCAAAACCAATTAGACCCAGACTTCGTGATCAGCATTGATCCTGAAAAATCTTTCGAATCTTGCAGCGAAAATGGATATAGCCCAGGAATTGCAGTTTTATCAAGTCAGTCACATGGTAGTTGGCCGCAAGCGTGGAACAAAAAATGTTGTTTTTTATCCGGGCGAGTAATCACCGAAGATTGGCTTTCTGAAAAAGGCATTTCTAAAACAAATATTCTGGCGATTAATAATGCAGGATTAACCGCACTAGCTTTCGCAAATTTCATTAATCCTGCTGCAATTCTAACTGTCGGGATGGATCTAGCAAGCGGCGGAATTGGCCAAGAGCGTTATGCAGAAAACACTCAACGCTCACATATTCAAATTCATGCTTCGCATTATCATGATGTGCCAGGAAATTTTTCGGATACTGTAAAAACTCCTTTCCTATCTGACTGGCAGGAAACATCTGATTTTTGTTACAAAATCTCAAAAAATAAAACTTTAATAAATTTAAATGACCGAGGAGCAAAACTGAACGGAACTACATTAATACATCCTGATCATATTAATGATTTAAAAAAAGTTCTTAATGAAAGCATTTCAAATTCTTCCACTTTAGAATTTGAAGAGATACCACCTAGGAAATCACTAAAAGGAATGGGCTTAAATCAGTTTGCTACCCATGTGGTCACTCTTTGTGACCAATGTTGGAGAAAACTTCAAGTCGTCAACTATGAATGTGAAAAATCAATGCTCGAGATTCTCCGAGATATATTTTCGAATAAAGAAATAGCCTCATTACTCGGAGATTTTGCTTTCTCGATAATGCCAAAAATTGGCCCTGGGAAAAAACCTAGTTTAATAGATCTAAAAGAAGCATATCAGCAATTAGAGAGCCTTTTATGGAAATTGGAAGATGCCATCCTCCAAGCAAACCCAAGTGATCAATTTCTCATTAGGTTCTTTACCGAAAAGTTTGATTAAACACTCGATCCCAATTCTTTCATCGCTTCACCTGCCAATTCAATCGCTTCATCCATATCAGTGATTTCATGAGCATTTGAAATAAACCAGTTGTGGTGTGGATGAAAATACAACCCCTTGCTTGCTGAAAAAGCACAAAAACGCTGCAGTAAAAATAAATTCTTATCTTCAGAAAACCATGGATATGGCATGGAAGCGGGGCCCGTCATCGAAAGTGTAAGATTAAATTCTTTCGCCTTCTCGGTTAGCGCTGAATTAAAGTATTTCCCCTTATCTAAAATGGAATCTGCGACATTCTCTTTATGTGAGATTTCCAAAGACTTAAGAGCTGCAGCCATAGCAACTGCATCATTCCAGCAACTACCAGTTAAAAATACTTCCTTCGACGCATCCTTTAAAAAATCTTTTCCCACGCAAGCAGAAATCGAAAACCCATTTCCTAAACCCTTTGAATAAATCGCTAAATCGGGAGTGAAATTAAAATATTTATGAGAACCCCCATCATGCAGTCGACCCCCGGTGCGTACATCATCTAAAATTAATAATATATTATTTTTGATACATTGCTCTTGAATATCCCCCCAAAAATGGGGGGCTGGCATAATAGAAGGAGAGAAAGCAGCATGATGATATGGAGTGAGAATTATTGATGAGATTTGATTTTTATATGAACTAATCAATTCTGTTAACTCATCCAAATTATTCCATTCAAACTGCAATATCTTGGATGTATCTTCTTCAATTTTACCTCCAATCCCTGGATCACACCAAGCATCAACTCCATGGTAAATACCTTTTCCTTTAATTACATAGGGCCTTCCCGAATATTCCCGAGCAAGCCGAATTGCCCATGTAGTTAGATCAGAACCATTTTTTGCAAAAACAGCCCAATCCGAAAAATCAATCTTTTGCGTGAGAGATTCAGCAAGTTCAACCATTACACTACTTGGCTGGTTAAAAACAGATCCTTTTTTTCTTTGTTCCTCCGCAGATGCATCGATTCTAGGATCAGAATATCCGTGAAGAATTGCTCCGAATCCACACATGAAATCAAGCCAATTGTTACCATCGACATCGGTAAATCTACATCCATTTGCACTATCCACATAGTGTGGCAAGTGCCGAGGCAGTCCGGCAACTGGTGCAACATGTCCATAAATGCCACCAGGGATAACCTTGGAAGCACGCTCTAATAACCTATCAGAATTAACTCTTTTAAAACTCATACAAGAGATGGAACAGATTTTTGGGCCTTTCGAGATATGTAACCAATTATATCAAGTAATGGAATATTACCCGAAATTTTTGCATATCCCAAGCCCGGAGCCACTAAATGATCAAATTCTCCAATCACTGCATCAAAAGCTGATTTTAAAGTAGAAAAAGTAAAGACTGCAGTTGGCTCTTTTTCACAATTAGTAACTAGATGCCATGCGACGCAGGGGGATTTGCATAATAACCATTTAAAGTCAGTGTCAGCGATATTAAACTCAATAACTTCCTCTTTGTAATCTTTCAATAACTCAATACACCTAGCGTCATAATTAGCAAATGCCAAAGTTGCGCTGAGCCCCGCTCGCAAGCCTATACAAACTTTGTTCACGCTGATATCTCGAGACGAAAGTACTTTTCGAATTCGATAAAGAGTACAGATTGATTGAACAGAACTTTTTAAATTGAGTAGCAAAGGGAAAACTTGAGGAAACGCAAAACCAGACTTGACAGCATGAAGAAGATTTTGGTCGCTAAAGAACAATCCTTTATCTCCAATCTTGATAATATTTTGAGGGAGCATTTCAAAGTTCAGCAATTGCCCATTTTTAGTAAGCCTGACAAGTTCTTCAGTAGAAGCCTCAACAGAACAAGCAGCTGCATACGCTATCAATCTATTTGATGGAATTACCACTCCTAATTGCTAAGGTTTTCTAGATAATCTAATATTTTGCTTGGTAAATGTTCCATATTTACATCAATTTTGGGTAACGATTTGTCTAAATATTTATAAATATTACTTGGATTTTTAAGTTTAACAATTGCACTAGATCGTCCAAACCAAAAGTTTAAATTATTTCTTTCCTGAGGCATAATTCCTCCAGATACATCAAATATCATCGGTGTCCCACAGGCAACTGCCTCGGTTGTAGTCCCCGCACCCGGTCTCGCAAACAAAAACTCTGCATTCTTTAATAAAATAGCCATATCTCGGTCGTCAATGGTTTGAAGAGGAACGACATTAAAAGGATAAGATTTTTTAATTAGTTCAATTTTTTGGAATATTTCAATATTACCTCCACACAAAGCAACTACTTGTAAATTGCCCTTTTGTTTTTTTAGTGCAGATAAAACCTTTAGATGTTGATTCACGCCATTTGCTCCAGTTCCCAATAATGCATATGGTTGTGCAGATGATATCCCAAACTTTAATAATCTTTTTTCTTTCTCCAGTTTTGTTGGTACCTCATAAAATGCTCTTCTCAAAAGAGGTCCTGCTTCAAAAATTTTATCTTTGGGCATGCCTCTTTTTAATGCTGCGTTACAAGTCTCCTCAAATGGTCCCATAAAGCAATCAGCTTTGTAATTAATCCAATGCCTACTAAACCCAAAACTATCACCCAACTCTCCACAATAAACAATGAATTTAAAAGAAGAATTTAGATTTTCTTTTAAAATTTCCAAGTAACCATGGTTTAAATGTGCGTGAACGCTTACAATTATATTTGGTTGAAATTTGTTTAATTTTTCTAACCATTTTCTCGTTCCCAAGATAGAAAATTTATTTCTATGTAAATTAGCAATTTCTAAAAAATAGAAATATAAATTATGAAATGCAGGCCATTTCTTTTGTATCAAGTTATAAAAATTACTACCTAAAGCATAAAACTTAAAAGTTGTCTCTAATGGATGGGAAATTAAAACTTCCCAATTTCTCTCTAAACTCCAGCCCTTTAGAGCATTGGCACGCATATCATGTCCACCACCAGTAGAGGAACTTAAAATTAAAAGTTTCAACCCAATATATTACTTACAGGCAATAATGCATAACTTAAAATTTCTTGAGACAATTATTCCAAATCGTGAATAAATAATCCACTTCGAAGCTTAGGCTCAAACCAAGTTGTTTTAGGTGGCATTATCTCATCGGCATCTGCAATATTTAAAAGTTGTTCCATAGAAACTGGATATAACGCAAAAGCGATTTTCATCTCTCCAGAGTCCACTCTTTTTGAAAGCTCGCCCAAACCTCTGATACCACCAACAAAATCGATACGATTATCTTTACGAAGATCAGTTATATTCAAAATAGGTCCCAAAATTGTTTCAGAAAGAATTGTAACATCAAGGTCAGCAACTGGGTCTTTACTATTCCAACACTTTTCCTTTGCTATCAATCGATACCAACCACCGTTTAAGTACATGGAGAACTCTCTTATACTACGGGGACGAGCATCCCTTTCATCTATTTTAGAAACCTCAAAGGAATCATTCAGTAATTCAAGGAACTGATCACATTCAAGACCATTGAGGTCTCGAACAACTCGATTGTAATCAAAAATTTTAAGTTGATCATCAGGAAACAAAACAGCTAAAAAGAAATTATATTCCTCATCACCAGTATGTTGCAAATTAGCATCCTTGCGTTTCTTACCGATACGTGCAGCTGCTGCTGTTCTATGATGCCCATCTGCAACATAAAGATTCGGAACATTTTTAAATGCATTTTCAATAAAGTTTACAGTATCCTTGTCGGTAATGGCCCATAATTCATGACGAACTTTATCATCAGCGACGAAATCATAAAGTGGTTTTGAGCAAACACCTTTCTCCACAATATCGTTAATTTCATGTTTGCCTCGATAAGAAAAAAATACTGGTTCAGCATTTGCATTAAGACATTCTACATGACTGACCCGGTCATCCTCCTTTGCCGTTCTGGTAAGCTCATGTTTTTTAATTAATCCAGCGTAATATTCTTCAAAGAAACAACATCCGACCAAGCCAGTTTGACTTCGCCCATCCATAGTCAGCCGATAGATGTAAAAGGATTTCTCCCCATCTTTGACTAATACATTATCGGATATAAAATTTTTATAGTTTTCTTTTCCTTTTTCATAAACTTCTTTTGAATAAGGATCAACACTCTCAGGCAGATCAATCTCAGGCTTTACAACATGTAAAAAAGATAATGGATTGCCCGATGCCTCTTCTTTAGCCTCAGCAGAGTTTAGTACATCATAGGGTCTGGAAGCGACATTTTTGGCTATTTCCCTTTTGGGGCGAACTGCTTTGAAAGGCTTAAATATGGCCATAAATTGCTCTTAATTTAGGTAGATTCATTAAATGCGACTATTCACTAGCAACATTTTCTTTAGATGCTTTCTTTGCCCTCATCTGAGCGATTAATTGCTTTGCTGAACCAGCAGCTAAAGTACTTTTTAGCGAACTTTGCTTTGGTTTATTAGTAACAGCAGCAGCAAGGTTAGATGATTGCATTTCCTCTAAAATTTCTCTCCTCAAAATAGAAATCGAACGGGGAGCAGAAATACCTATTTTGACAGAATCACCTTCTATTTTAGTTATTGAAATTTCAATTTCATCACCAATAGTAATCCCTTGATCGACTTTTCTAGATAATATCAGCATTAGTCTCGTTTAATGTAAATTATTTAGAGACCTTCTCCGCCAACATCTAAAACATGACGTGCTGAAAATTCTTCATGATTGTTGATAATACATTGCTTTCCAACAAGAGTCTTTCTGTTAACTATTATGGGACCAACCAAGTTAAGAGAAATTTTTCCACTTTGATCCGGAGGTAAAGTAACAATATTCAAAATCATTGTATCCTCGGGACCAGTAATATCTAAAAGTTTCACATCAGCATCTGATATTTCCAGCGAGTAATTTGAAATAATCCCACCAGGTTCAAGAACTATGAAAGCAAGTCCGTCCTGCTTTTGCTCACGAAGCCACATGAAAGGAAGCTCGTCTTGATCAAATACAAGTTCCATAGATCTAATCTCAGCGAATCCAAATAGCCCCTGAGGAAGTTTAATCTCACTTCTTGTCTCAGATTGACTAATCTCAGGTGTATTTGAATCTTCGTCTAGCTTAAGTTTCATCTTTACTTATCAAAGATAATTTAAAAGAGATGTGTTTAATAACTGAGATCCAATCTGAAGAGCTGCTTGATAGGATGTAGAAAGACGAGTAAGTCGCATAATTGCTTCGGACAAATCAATATCAACATCATTGGAGATTCTTTGATCCAATTGAACATAATAATCTTCGTCATGTGCTTTGACAGTCTCCATTCTGAGCATTCTGGCTGAAAGCTCGCCAAGTTTATTAATCAACTTATCTTCCTGTTGCAGAAGTTTCATTTCTTCATCTTCAACTGCCTGAGAATAATGAGAAGGAGTTGCATTTGCTAAAGCATCTCTTAAATCAACCAAAGAGTTCACAACATCACCCAACTCTTTAGTTCCATTATTATCAGCATCAAGAAAACCTGATATTTTGCTCTCATTACCTATATAATATTGAGAATTATTTTGGCTGCCAGTGTAGGATATGTTAATTACATTTCCATCAATGTCTCGATGATCGAGAAAAGTCTTAGTGCCAGTAGCAAAGGAAAAACTATCACCAACATTGGCACTCATTGTTGTCCCTTTTAAAGGAACATCAACAGATATGTCAAAACCTAGAACTCGATAGGGTCCTGGATCATTTGGATTCTGCCCCCATAAAATATCAGCTTCCATTTCCTGTCCATCAGGCAACATAACCTTAGCCTTTTGAAAACTAGGTGGAACTTCACCGCCACTTGATGAACCAAAGAAATACCTGCCAGGTTCGATTACTTTCAAACCGACCACTTGTCCCTCAGAATCAACGATCGCTTCAGCTTTAGCATCAACCCCAGAGCTACCGGCCGGTTGAACACTTACGACTGCACCGGTTGAATTTTCAACCTTAAACTTAAATACATGATCGAGAGGTTTTTCAACTTGTAACCAAATATCATTCGCCACCAACTGACCGCTAATTGTAGGGATGTTAATATCACTGGGTTTAACAAGAGGTAAATCCCCAGAAAGGCTAGGAATATTTAAATAGTTATTAAAACTATTTCTCTGACACTGAAAATACTTACCTTCATGATAAACAATCTGACCGTAATCGTAAGACAAGTTAGGACTCCAATCATCACCTTGCTTTGCTGAACGAGGTCCTGGCACAGTGTTCGAACTACCTACTTTCGAAAAGAAACTTCCCTCTTGAAGAGTAAAGTCTGGAAGAGTCGTTTGCTTTGTCCAATTTGAGGCAAAATTTTGTGCGGTATTATCTGAAGGTTTAATGTCAGCATTGGCAGTGTAATAATCTCCGTTACTGTAAACATAATCTCCTTTAATTACAGAAAAACCCTCAACCCATGTTGTAGCGACAGACCAATTTGAACCAAAATTCGCTAAAGTATTATTCTCACCTGTTATAGATGAGTTTGCAAAATATAACTTACCGTTCGCTGAGACCATTTCACCCGAAGATGCTGGCACATTCTCAAGCCATTGTGCTGGTTTGGAAATATTTTGCTTAGCTACATAAAAATCATTGTTGTCAGAATCGTAAATAAAGTCACCTGACTTAGCCTCTAATTTCCTACCTGCTGAATAAATAAGTTCTTTCCCTTCAATTGGTAATGTATTCCCTAAAAGGAATACGCTACCGTCAGAACGCTCGGTTAAGGAAACCAAATTAAGTGAACTTGCACCTATGTTAGCGCTTTGTATTGATTTGTCAGAAAAAGAAAGGGTTGAGTCACTTTTAACAAGAAAATACTGGTTGTTAATTGTATCGTGAAAATATTGCCCTTTCTTTAATTTTAAATCGTCAGGAGCATAACCCATTTCAACCAAGCCACTAGGTAAATATACAGAAAGTGGGTTCGTTGTAGCACTAATTTCTTTGAAATATTTGTTATTTAGAGTGTTAGTAACATCTGTTGCCTCTGTTTTTACAGTTGGAGAAACATTATTTGGTTTTGTCCCCACTGACATATTAGAAAACTGAGAGGCAGAAGGCGGATTAGGAGGTGTTCCCAATTCTTGCCAATTAGAAGCAAAGTTCAAATCAGTATTGTTAGCTGATGTTATTTGATTTTTTGCCTCGAAAAGCTTTCCGTCTTTAAATGTCGTTTGTCCCTGCAAAACCGCTTCTCCCGTTTTCCATTCCCCAAGGTGAATGGATTTCAATTCATAATATATACCATCTCCATTAGCATCCACGCCATCCCATACTACATCATCAACGGCATAATCCTTCTTGGGGTCAAAAGTTCCTCGCATAACATCAGAGGCAACCAATGCTGTTGTACCATTCGGAGAAATAAAGTTTCCGGCAAGAAAAGGGGAAGAATTAAAAGGATCTAAGCTTGCAGGATCTCGGGGCATCGTGGATGCAGTCGCGGTAGCTTGGCTTAGGACAGAGTTAAGGTCTGCTGGACTTAGAGTAATACTTTGATTCGCAAGATAATATTTATTGTTCGTATCGTCATGAATATACTGACCTGCATTGACAGAGAGGTTCTGCCCTGTTGGAAGAGTAGAAAGAGTTATATTTTGCCCGCTGTAAGTAACGACATCTCCAGAGGGAGGAAAGTGTTCAACAATATGCTCTAAATTAGTTGGATCTACATTGGTAGAATCTTGAACTAAGAAATAACGCCCCTCGTGCAACAGAACATCATTATTGTTATAATTGTCATTAGTTGAAAATACTTGCCCGTTTTCTTTAATAAATGCACCCTTTACAACAGAACCACCTTCTGCTGCAGCAACAAGTTTGTACTCAAGTGTTTCAGGATCGAAAAAAACTGCTGCTTCACTCTCAGAACCCTTAACCGAGAACTCATTTACGGGAACCGCAACTCTCTTCACCACATTTGCCAAATCCGTTGCCATTGCAGCACCAGGATTAGCGGATTGTTGGTACTCCTGAATTTTACTAGAGAGGAGAATGTTCTGAGCGTATGTATTTGCGTCAGATAAGTCGGCAAAAAGTTTACCATCCGGTGTTGTATAGTAAAATCGACTAGTGGTATCAACAACCTCTAGATTCCAGTCTTCTCTTTTAACATCGTAACCACTTCCCACTTCTTTCCAATAATCCGATCCGCTATTAACAGGAGAGTGATTAACATTATCAGACCCAATAGATTCAAAAAGCTTTCCTTTAAATTCAACGATATCCCCTTGTTGGTAAATCGTTAATCTTTTCCAATGCTCAGTGTGTTGTACATTTAAAGAGGAAGTTCCATCAACAAGTTTTGAAGATACGGTTAAAGCTCTGTTCCAGTCACTACCCTGAACTGCACTATCAACAATTGCTTTTTCGGTTTGCCCCAACTCAGAGTACTTAACCCCTGGATATCTGAGTGCTGTTTCAGCATTCAATTTTTCTTCAAGCTGTTCTGGGAAATAATAATTCGGATTCCACTTTGTGGTGTATGATGACGATGCTCGATAAGATTCTCCCACATTACCATAAACAACCAAGTCTCCATTAGTAGCAACTTCTGCTGTAAGGGATGCTTTCGGGTTGCGGGAAAGTTCATTTGAAGCAGCACCCCTGACAAACGCTTTATAATCGGATGTCTCATAGAATAAAGCATCTGAAAGTAAACCTTTGTCATTATTAATTAAATCTTTTAGGCGAGAGGAGACTACCTCAGTGCTCAATCCATTCAACTTAGATTGAACAACATACTCCCTACCATTTAAAGCAAAAACTAGAACCTCGTCTTTATCGATTCTACGCTTTCCATCATTACCAAGAACGCCCACTTCGTTAAATGAAAAAGTCTTAGCCTCTCTTTTTCCTAACAAAACTTCTGAATTACCAAATTCTGGCTTTAGCTTTGTCCCACCAAATAAAGCTTGTTTTCGATGAGTTGAGTTAACTCGATTAAGAGCCTCTTCGATTAGCTCGTTAAGCTCAAATCCATAAGTCTCCATCGCAGGACCATTTAGACTAGAGCCAGCAGTACGCGCAATTTCCTGTCCTCGTTGGTTAAGCTCGCGTAATTTATCTAAATTTAAATGCCCTGCATCTAAGTACTCTTTGGCATAAGATGCATTTCTTTGATACTGAGTAAGTTGACCTTTTTGGGTCTCTAATTGAATAACCCTACCTAAACGCATTCCGTCATCTTCAGGGAGAGTTAATTTTTGCCCACTAGTTATTTGTGCATCCAATTTGAATCTTTGCTGATCCAATTCTTTAATCTTTTGGATAATTGAATTACTAGAGCTAATATTAGGAAGTCTCATCTAATTATTTAAGAAGACCCATCACAACAAGTTCGAGCATTTTGTCGAGAGTATTTAATACACGAGAAGATGCCTGAAAAGACCTTTGAAATTGCATCAAATCTGCGACTTCTTCATCAATCGAGACGGAACTTACTGCATTCCTTTGATCAAGAAGCAAAGTCTCTATAGTTTTTTGATGATCAATATTGTCACTTAAATCGGAAAGCGAATTTCCAATATCAGCGTTAATATCGGATATATCTTTTGCGAACTCGTTATTTCCTAATTCAGCAATGGCAAGGGCAATATCATTAGAACCTTGATCAAAGTCCGCACTTGCGACGATGCTTTCAGCACTCAAATCATTATCTACAATTAAAGAACTCGCAAGATTCCAGCTGTTTGCCAAAACTGCATCAAAAGAAAAGTTATCTCCTAATAAAAATTCACTGTCGCCCTGTTCTAAACGGAAAGGAACATTCTCATAAGCAAGCATGACTGAGCGTCCATCATCAGCTGTGCCTATCAACATATCTTCTCCAGCATAGGCATTATCAGTTTCCATGGTAACATTTTGCATTTTCTTTGCACTTCCATAAAAGGTATACAAAGAACCTGAATTGGTGTCCTCTAATTGTAACTGACCGTCTACAGTATCACGAATAATATACCCTGTTCCTTCGAATTGCTCCCTGAGTTCCACAGGAATGACAGGAGTTGTGCTCGTTACAGTAAAAGTATCATCTTCCGCATAAGCTAAAGTCATTGAAACTTCATTTCTGAATAATTTCATTTCTCCATTGCCCTCAACACCATAGAGACCAAATTCCTCCTCCATGATAACATTGCGTCCCATTGTTGGGCGGGTCAAATTTGCTTCGAAGCCAAATAAGTATTCTCCCGGAGCATCATTCGGATTATAAAGACCATTCACTTGAGTAACAAACTTAGAGACCAAGTCATTCAAAGAAACCCTGAAGTCTTCCAACTCTACCTGTCTAGCTTTTTGATAACCATGTAAAGATCCTGATTTCAATCCGATTTCGACACCATTTATAAACAGTGCGTCGGTTGATGGTAGATCGTTCGATTTACTGAGAATATTAAATCCCTGTATTTCACCATTTTGAATAATCGCTTCAGCCAACCCGATATTCAATTCCTGCAATGAACCATTGCTTACATTCAGCCCCCCCGGGCTGGCTTTTCTTAAAACTGAAGTAGGTGGAAGACCTGAAGATGGATCTGGATTAAAAATATGAAGGTTATTTTTCCACTTTACATCGTTTGGATTAAAGGAATTGATTTGTGCTTCACCAACTACAGAATTCGGTTTTGCTTTAACAAAAAAATGTGTAGCAGAAGCTTCGTCGTAATAAATCTTGCCTGAATCAAAATTCAACTGAAGTTCCGTAATTTGTTGACCATCCACAATTTTTGTAACCTGCTCTGGCAATGACTGAACTGTGGAAACAGAATCGTCAATAAAAGCACCGATTCTTATAAAGTTTGAGGACGAATGAGGTAATTCAGTCGTTGCTGCAGAAACATCAGCGACAGCCATGTAAAAGTCACCCGATGAACCAGAAGGTGCATTTGGATCAACAAAAGAAATAACGGAACCCGCCGTGAGGTTTTCACCATTAGGCCATGATATGTTAAGCTCATTTGATCTCTGAGGTAATGTATTACCGAGTGTGACAATCCCAGATTGATCGACTGTCCCTGCAGCAGTTGATAAAGAGGAAAACTCAGTTCCTTTGGCAACATTTTGAGTAGCTTGATAATAAACATTGTTAAAAAGAAAAACTTCGCCATTTGAATAATTTCGAGAACTCAAAACAGATTCGGTTGCCGCATCTACAACCCCAAGCTCATTTGCAACTGGTCCGACATCGGTAGTTGCCTGATAAACTTTACCCTCGTAATAAATTTGCTCTCCTTTGGAGATAAAATCTATGTCCGAAAATGTTCTTTTAGTTTCTTTCATCACCCCATTGGGTGTATCAGAAACTGCCATAAAACGAGTCTCATCAGTCAACAAGTCACCTTTTTCAGTATCTACTAATGCCTGATAGTAATTTCCTCCTTCATAAAATACTTCACCCCTTTTTCGGGATGAAGAAGCAGGGTCTACAGGAGTTGTGCTGGCAACATCTCCACCAGTTTGTGCAGCAATTTCATTACCAGTATCAACTGGCTGATTTGCCATTTGCACTGGAGCAACCTGCTCGTTTACTAACGGAACCTCTTCTCCATCTTGCACCGCAGTAACTACAGGTTGTTGCACAGTTAAAGCTTCAATCGGTTTAGGCGGAAGAAGACTTATTAAAAACGGTCCATCTGAATCATCATATTTTGAACCACTTTTAAGAACTTCGAGGCGACCTAATTGACCACTTGAATCGATTTTTGCTCGAACAACAGCTTGCGTGCCTGCTTGGTCCTTAGGAGCAGTAATAGCAAATTCCTGCCCCCATTGATTCGTCAGATTTTTCGCACCCTTAGAGTCCAGAACATTGATTTTTTCACCATTTTTGCCATCAATAAAAAGGTTAACAAAACCAGAAGTTTCTCCAGTGGTAGTTGAAATATCAGCTTCCTGAGTAAAATTAATATAGCTACCTAATTCTTCAAATAATTTTTGACGATGATCCCTGTAAGAGACAGCTTTGCCCTGGTCAAGTAATTCAAATCTACGAACCTGAGTATTTGCCTCGTGAATTTGGGTAAGAAGAATGTTGATCTGATCTGTGGACCTTTTAATTACCTCTGAGACATCGGCTTCGATTTGTTCAAGGCTTTGTCCAGCTTCGTTGAACCTTTTAGTCAAAGTTTCAATTTTGTGGTAAAGCTCCTGCTTAATGGTAGGTTCGTAAGGGGAAGCAGACAATTCCTGAAAAGTATTAAAGAAATCATTTAAAGCTCGAGTCAAACTTCCAGGAGCTAGATCACTTTCATGTAAATCATCGAGCCCAACATTCACTCCTTGCCTGTTAATCTTTTCACCTAGAGCACCTTGTAAAAGTTGCAGAATTTCCTGCTGAGCGGCGAGAGAAGCACCGTCACCTTTCTCATTGATAACACGAGCATCTAAAATCTGATTTCTGGCGTGATCAATCCCACCTGCCTCTAGCCCTGATGTTAATAGGCCGCCAAAAGATGTATGCATAACCCCTTCACGGGCTAGCACTCTCTGCCTTGCATAGGATTCATCATTTACATGAGCCAAATTCTGCCCAGCAACCTCTGCTGTCCTCGCATGATAGCGAAGTGCCTCAGAATTTTTACTTATTTCTCCTAATAGTCCCACAACAATTATAAATTAGGCTGACTCATTAAGCGAAGAACGACCTGATGGCGAGAGTCTCTTGACATCGCCAGAACGGTTATAGGTTTTAGAATGAGACTTAGGGTCCGTAACTGACAATAATTTATCAGTAACCTCTGTTAAACGAGAAAGAATTTTTTGGTTTTGAGTAATCCTATGTCTAATTTGAGAAATGAGTTTATTGATCTCTTCTATTATGCTTTGAAACATGGGTTGAGTAACCAGAGGAAAACGCTCAACCAATTGATTAAGACTAGAATCGCTAGGCTCGCCCATCGAATTAGCCAAAGAACTCACAAATCCTTGTCTTCTCTTTTGAAGCATTTGGCTTGCCTCCATCTGAGTCTGAACAGACTGATTAATCTCCATCAAACTTTCGGTACGGCGATCCAAAATACTCTGTTGCTGGGCATTAAGAAGACCAACAAGTCCGCCATATTCCTGCAACTCATCCCTCAATAAAGAAAGCAAGTCTTCCCATGTGAAAGATAGACTTGGATTGGGTTTTTGTGCTAATTGAACCATCCTAAAAATTATTTAGATTCAGAAACAGTATTATCCTGCTTGGTTTGAAGTTGTTGCTGAAGAATCGTTGAAACACCAAAACCACCACCTTTTGCGATACTTTCAGATATTGCATCTGTAAAAAAATGCCTGTACATCCGGTGTGCACCTCCATCTTCGTTAAAAACACCCTTGAACATGGGTTTAAGCGCTTCCTTTAAAAATTGTTTAACCAAAACAGATTCAAATTGATCACTTACCGCAGCCACTTTTTGATTGTGTGAAGTATTTTTGGAGTGAGCCATTTCCATGAGCATGGAGGAATCCATTCCTACATATTGCTTACCGATATCTTGTGCTTCCATAATTTAGTTGATAATTAATTCAGCCTGTAAGGCACCGGCATTTTTTATTGATTGCAAAATCGAAGTCATTTCACGAGTGGTTAAGCCTAGTTTGTTGAGAGCAGAAGCTAGTTCATTAACCGTTGAAGCCCCCGGTGGATCTAATTCATCCAATGCCTCAAAACGACCTACCTCTTCAATTAAATCAGCATTTTCCCCCTCCAATATAGTTGTAGCACCTTGTGAAAATGGCAAAGGCTGACTAACTCCAGTCGTTGGGTTTAGGAAAATAGTAACATTACTACTACTAACAGCAACGGGAGAAATCCGAACGCTTTCGGTTGCTACAATAGTACCAGTCCTCTCATTGATAATTACCCTAGCAGGTACATCTGGCCTAACATCAATTCCTCCCAAAGCAGCAAGAAAATTAGTTGTTTGACCTCGAAACTCCGTTGGTACTTTTACATTTACGACTCCACCATCAATCGCCAATGAAGTGCCTGGATAGAATTTATTAATCGCATCAGCAATTTTGACAGCAGTTAAGGAATCGGGAGATCTTAATATTAATTCAACCTCACTTCCACCAGTCAGCACTTTACTTTCAATTTCTCTCTCGACTAATCCGCCATTACTCACAATCCCAACTGTAGGGTGATTCACTTGTACATTCGCTCCTCCTCCACCACCAGCGGAAAGACCACCAATTGAAACTGCTCCTTGTGCAACAGAATAGACCTGCCCATCTGCTCCATATAGAGGAGTTTGGAGAAGTATTCCCCCCTGAAGAGAATCCGCGTTACCAATCGAAGATACAGTAACATCCATGCGGGACCCCTCTTTAGCGAATGGGCCTATATCAGCAGTTACCATAACAGCTGCAATATTTCTTGATTTATCTGCTTTATCAGCACGGATACCTAGAGTTTCTAATGCATTGAGGACTCCTAACTCAGTATATTCAATCCTTGAATCGCCCTGTCCAGCAAGCCCAGTCACGATACCATATCCATAGAGCTGGTTGCTTCTTGAACCGCGCACATCTGTAAGGTCTTTTATCCTGGCCCCATAAACAAAGGAAGATGCCAAAATCAACTGACATCCAATAAGAAGAAATTTTGAAATTAAATTGAACATTAAATTAAAATGGATTTATGACGGAAGCGATTTTTTGATACCAACTCTCTTTTTGAGCATCGTTCAAACTTCCTTTCGAAACGAATTCGATCTGGGCGTCTGCAATATATTGAGAAGAAACTATATTTCTATATCTCAATCCTTCTCGAAATCCTGCACCTATATCCTCCTGTCTTACCATTCCTTTTAAAACCGCATAATAGCTTTCACCAGAAAAAGTAACCATTCTTGCTCCTTCCAATACAAGAACGCCATTTGGTAAAACATCAATAACAACGACGCTAACTCGACCTTTTAAATCTTGAGTATTAGCAATAGATCCGCCACCTTTATTACTACTCTTCGTTTCGATTTCAGTTCCAGGAAGTCCACCGTTATGGGTACCCATTTTGCTGTTAGCGAAAAGAAATTGCTTTACTGCATTTTCAATTTGAGATTGACGATTTCGAACAGAATTCTGAGATGCTGCTAAAGAAGAACTTTCTCCAACATCGATTGTAATCAAATCTCCAACAGCAAAGGATCGTTTATCTCCATATAACCCTCGTTCATTGTTAGAGCTTTTGATCCAAAGAGAAGTAGCCATAGCAAATTGGCTAATTAAAATAAAAGGTAAAACTTTAAGAATCATATTCATCATTACAGGTGTACTTTAACGCTATTTTCATTGAGAACTTTGGCTTGAAATTCTTTTTTGGAAGAAAGGTTTTTAATAGTAACATTTCCACCAGCAACTCCATCTTCCAAAGCCATACCCTTCATTGTTACATAAATACCATTTCCTGATGCAAAAACGTCTACGACTTGTCCTTTTCTTACCAAGGTAACTTTAGAGAGAGAATTCCACTTTATAGGTGAATTTGCTTTAATGTTAGAAGCAAGCTGGTAGCCCTTAATATTAGAATTATAAGGAACTGCACCAGCATACTGTTTTAAAATATCAACAGGTCTTTTACTCAACTGCACAGATGCCAAACGTGAACCCCGATTAAGTGGGGATTTTGAGAAAAGAACATCTACATAATGCCCCAATCTTATTGGTTCTGCAAAATTACCAATATGTTTTCCGCTATCCCAAATACTAAATCGAGCAAATGTATTTGAACACAATTCATCAGGAGAACAGTCAGAAATTTTAACCAGAAAGTTTGAGCTAACTTTTATCGGCGTCCATGCTCTAGTCAAATATGCAATTACTTGACCAGAAGCTTGATATCGATGAGAAATGCTTTCTCCTAATCTTTTCTCTAAAACCTCACGACTCAATAAAACTGGAGAAGTCGTTAAAGAATAATCCGTGGCAGGATAATTTATTCCAGTACTAGAAGATATGTAAGCAGAGGACTTTGTAACAATCTTGGTTTCAGTACGAACCGGATTTAAATCAAACGAATCGACAAAACGATTAAGGTCTGCATAAGCAAAACTGCAAGAGAGACAAAAAATAAGAATAGTACGCATCTTCTATCTCTTAAGTTGGTTTACTCTAGAAAGCATATCATCAGAAGTTTGGATGGATTTGGAATTAATCTCATAAGCCCGTTGGGCAATAATCATATTTACCATTTCCTCCACGACATTGACATTAGACATCTCTAAATAACCTTGTTGTAAAACACCAAAACCATTTTCGCCAGGGGCTCCAATTTCAGGTGCTCCGCTTGCCTCAGTCTCAATGAAAAGATTACCGCCAGTTGCCTTTAAACCAGCAGCATTTGGAAATCGAACAAGCTCTAATTGACCGATAATCTGAGTACCGTCAGCTGTCTCAACGGATACCTCTCCAGTCGGAGAAACAAAAACATTAGTCACCTCTGGATCAATTTGCAAACCGGCTGCTAAGGGAAGAGCGTCTGCAGTAGTAATTTGCCCGTCAGGACCAACCTTAAACGCACCGTCACGAGTGTAAGCTTCGGTTCCGTCAGGCTTTTCAACCTGAAAAAAGCCAACTCCATCAATAGCAATATCCATCTTTTCACCGCTTTGTGTTAGTTGACCTTGAGTAAAAATCTTAGCTGTAGAAACTACTTTTGTACCATTTCCCATTTCAACTCCTGTTGGAACAACATTACCGGCACCAGTTTGACCACCTGATTGCCGCGGATTTTGATACAGCAAATCCTGAAACTCAATTTTATTCTTTTTATATCCAGTAGTATTTACATTTGCGATATTATTAGAAATAACATTCAGATTCATTTGTTGTGCCTGCATCCCTGTAGCACCCGAGTATAAAGAAAGATTCATAGTAATTTAATATATTTAGTATTAAGAAGTCTGCCCCAAAGTTCCAATTGCTTTGCCAATATTTTGATCAAAAGTTTGAATCATTTTTTGATTTGCTTCATGTGCACGAGAAACCTCGATAAGTCCTATCATTTCCTCAATCGCTGAGACATTGCTGGATTCAAGATATCCCTGCATTATGGTAAACTCAGTTGGATCAGTTGCCTCGGGGGTAACTTCAGCATCTTTTGCAACAAAGCCACCGCCAACCTTCTGTAAATCGAGCAACGGGTTTTCAAAAGAAAAAACTCCCAACTTTCCAACATTTTGATCACCTTGAAAAATTTGGCCTTCTTTATCGATGGTCAGATCACCACCACCGGGAATCGTCTGGATATTAGCACCGGTCTCATCTGCAAATTGGTGCCCCATACTATTGACCATGACCCCTTGAGCGTCGATATAAAACTGACCGTCGCGGGTGTAAACAGAATCGCCATTCTGATTCAGAAGAGCAAAAAAACCTTCACCTCTTAGTGCTAAATCCATGGGATTATTGGTTTCCTTCATTTCCCCCTCGTTGTAATCAACTTGGTTTTTCATGACAGGGAAAGAACCCGGCATTTCATTTCTCAAGCGATCATGGGTACTTCTTGCAATCTCCCCTCCCTCAACTGCCTCAAAGCTTACCGCAACTTTCTTAAAACCTGCAACATGACTAGCAGCAATGTTATTAGCGATGACATTTTGATACTGTTCTAAACCGCGTAGGGCTGATGCATTTTCATAAAGAGATAAATTCACACCACAATGAAAGCAAAAAACATGCCAAACAGCATGCCTTAAATACAAATCAATTTATAAACAAACTAGTATTCACATCCTAAATCAATAATCCGACCATCTGGGATATGAATCAAAATATTAGTCGGAGTCCCATCAACTGATAGCACCTCAACTTTGATACCGCTCTCATCTTGATGAAGGACTTCTGATTTTGAGTCGACAGCTTCTTCAGAGGAAATATCTTGTGTAGGAACGACCTGTTGCTTTGAAGGGTCTGATAAATAAGAACCAAAAGAAGGGGAATTCTCTTTTAAGTTACCCTCATCTAGACTCGATCCTCTTCCTGATAAATAATTTTGCATATTTCTTTGTAAGCAATTGGTGTACCGATTAAATTACTTAAAGGGAGCAAGATCTTCCTTACTCATGTCTAAAACTAAACTAAGTTCCACTCTCCTATTTTTCTCAGGTTGGTTAGGATAACGTAAATTGTTTGGTTTAGTTGAACCATGACCAGTAATTCGTTCAAGTTTTCCATCCAATTCACCTGCTGAATAATGGATCAATGCATCCGTCACCTCAGTACCCTGATCTAGCGACATACTCCATTCAGTAGAATCTGGAGATTTTGAAATACTTTCCTCCAAGTGATTACTGTGCGAGTCAACGCGATAGACGAGAACATGCTGTGAAAGCAACCATGACATTCGTTGCATGACTTTTCTACCGTATGTTGTTAATTCAGATGAAGATGCTTCAAACAATGGTTGCTCATCTCCATGAAAAAGAGTTACCTTCAATCCTTCTGAAGTAGCCTCTATCTGCATTGTAGAGTCATCAATTTCATGAAGTTTCAATCTTTGAAACCAATCCTGTGCAATTCTGTGAAGAACATCAATATCAATTGATGTCGTATCATCAGTGTTACGCATAGTCGTATCCGATCTTCCAACAATTTGATCGACCATACTTCCAGGTCTAGCATCTTTTTGCTCGATCGGGGTCGACTTAGGGACGCCCGCCTTATATGGATCGCGAAAAAACCTTGTTGTTGCAATAATTACCTCTTCATCTTGGGACAAAATCCACAACACCAAAAACAGAGACATCATTCCTGTAACGAAATCTGCATATGCAACCTTCCAAGCACCACCATGACTTCCATGAGGAAAAACTTTTACTATTCTTTTTCGAGGAAGAAACATCGAGAATTATGAATATGCAAGTGGCTCAACCGCCTTTAGCTGCATCTTTACACTTTTCTTCCAATTCATCCGCAGTAGGTTGTATAAGATTATCTAAAGATCTTCTACCTATTTCGACTGCCATGATAGGGGATAATCCCGTTGCAAAGCCAGACACTGATCTCTCAACAATGTGATAGTACAAGAACTCTTGCGTCTGATTTAAGGAAACGAGTCTACCAAGAGGAATACCAATTCCGTAAGCTAGGAAAATACCTAAGAAAGTGCCACTCAAGGCAGCGGCAACTTTGGCACCAACAGACGATGGATCTTCTAGATTCGACATCGTATTAATAATGCCCAGAACAGCTGCCACAATTCCAACGCCAGGAAGTGCATCCGAAATCATCTCAATTGCTTTAATTGAGCGACCAGCTTCTGCTTCCCGGCTGTTAAGTTCGGCTTTTAAAATACCGCCAATCTCGGCAGGTTTACATCGACCGTCTACAATCGGTCTAAGTGAATTGCATAAAAACTCGACAAGTCCAGCATCGTTAAGGAAAGATGGATACTTAGTGAAAATAGAGCTATTCTGCGGATCACTAACATGTTCATCCAATGCAGGAGTACCCTTTCTTCTACCAAGCATGAATAACTCATAAAGTAAAACAAGAAGGTCTATAAATTTGTCTTTACTCGCAATACCACCCTTAAATGCCTTTATAAGATCAATTTTTAAACCGACCAAAACACTCGTTGGACTTGAAACAACTAAAATTCCAAGACCAATTCCACAAATGATCATAATTTCCCCTGGATGAACAAGAGATATAGGGTTTCCACCGGCAGTCATAAAACCGCCAATACATGAAGCGAATACAATAATCATTCCTACGGCTAGCAACATGGTATTAAGATATTTTTAAAGTAGTGATTGGAAGTGCGAACGTAATGTTAACACAGATTGAGACAGAATTTGACTAATTCGACCTTCTGACAACCCAAAAACGTGAGCAATTTCAGAAAGTTTAAGTTCTTCGTAATAATAAAGCATTAAAATTTTCTTTTGTGGGTCGGGCAGTTTTTTTATCTCGTCCCTAAGTAAAATCACTTTTTCACGGTACTCAGTTTGATCAAGAGCATCCTGCTCAGTCGGATCAGCAATTGTTTCAGAAAGTGTGGCAGAATCTCCATCGACAGAGTTTGATTGAATGGGTCCGTCAAATGGAACAAATGTAATCGGTCGGGTTTCTTTCAAAAGAACCTCATACTCGGATTGCGATAGATTAAGCTCATTTTTAACCTCATCAATTGTAACCGGTCTCTTATGGCGAGACTCCAAATCGGCAATTGTCGATTGTAATGATTTAGCTTTAGCACGATTGGCACGAGGCAAACAATCGATTTTGCGCAACTCATCAAGAAGCGAACCCTTTATGCGAAGAGCTGCATAGTTACCAAAAGATTTCCCCTTGGAAGGATTAAATTGGTTAACAGATACAATCAGTGCTTTTACCCCAATGCCATACATATCTTCCATCTCATAGTAATCAGGAAAATGAAATTTCATTCTCGAAACGATCGACTTAACTAATGGAAGATAGTCTTCTATCAGCTTGTCCCTAGATTGCTTATCAGACATTGCCTCTTTATACTTTTGGGCAGCCTCTTTCATACGCAAAGAAGATGATACCGGAGTATTTGTCCTTGTAACCTTCTTTTCTGCGTTTTGAGGATTCATTAGTTTATGTAATTAGGCTTGTGTCTGAACTAAAGGCTTTGCCTTTGTAGAAGCAACTGAATTTGCACTAGCAACCAAAGCATTCGGATCATTTTCTGCGGAAGTTTTTGGGTTGATAGATGGCATCATTGAATTATTGGTATTTTTGGAGTCTAAGATTATTCCTTTTAAAATAAAGCTTAATAAAAATCTACCACTTACTGAGAAAAATAGGCAACCAAATGTACCCAATGCTAATGCATGGATTAAATCTTTTGAGCTAAATAGCCCGAAAAGAAAAAAGAATACAAATCCTAAAAAACCTGAAAGGTAGAAGAAAAAACGAGCATCATCATTCATAACTTAAACATTCCTGTAAGATGAAAAACCCCTGGCATACAATTCTTCAGGGAAAGTACGGGCAATCATTTGGTTGAGGACATTAGTACTGAAATCTCCGGTAACATTTTGACCGTTGCAAACACAGAGTGGTGAAAAGTCGTTCCTCAGTAAAATAGGCCATAATTTTGTTGAATTAGTTAATTCATCAAAGTGCGTAAACGCAAGGTGAGTTGCTCCGACTTGGTTCCCCAGACTTATGGATTTGTTAAGAACTTGTTTGTCGTAAGCTGAATTTAGAACAAGAACTCTAGTGTGAACCCCGAGACCGTCAAGAACCTTGCCAGTTTCAACCCAATCATCAATTTGCCCCAAAGATGAACCGGGAAAATCCAAATAAAGTGGTGTCTCAACTGTACTTTGAGGAACTTTATCCGCTTCCCTATAAAGCGTCACACCAACTACTTCACAAAAAATTCTGAGTGCATCATCTGGATTTGGAATTCCATTCTCAACTTTAAGAACATTTGGGCTTTTCTTGTTCATAAAGACATCATGAGCAAGAAACTTGCAAAGAGTCGTTGTTTTACCTACTCCAGGTGCACCAATTAAAGCGATTTTATTTCCAACTTGCTTTTGCTCAAGAGCCTTATACCTGTCAGTAAGACCGACTGTTATTTCCTTAAGAGTGTCAGCTAGTGATAATCCCTTAAAATCACTCCAATTTGACCAGGATTCAAGATCACCCAACAACTGATCATCAAAACCGGCTTTTGCTAGAATTTTAATGGAATCAGTTTCTAACTCTTCTGATCCAATAGTGTCATTTTGAGTAAGCTCTGAAACTGGTTTAGCATCAGAATTGGAAACATTCGGGGATGGAGTTGAAGAAGGAATTGGACTGTCAGATGCATCTACCTTTTTTCCAGACTGTGCATTATCGGAACTAATTTCGCTTTCATCAGGATTGGGTATCTCTGCAATTACCTCGAGCTTGGGCGAAGAAATAAACTTCTTTAGCCCTTCGCCTCCAATTTGGCGAACAGACAAAACTCGGGCGTTATCTCCCAATTTTTCTCGAATAACACGGACAGCCTCTTCAGCAGACTTAACCGTCAAGCGAAATCGCTTTCCTGATTTCGAGTCCGCTTCTGAATTTGTAATGGTTTCCATATTAGGCTGCAACAGTTACTTCTTCTGAGCTTTGTGCTTGATTTGTTTCTTCCATTGCAGAAATTATGTCTTGTGGTAATGATTGACTTTCAATCGTAATTGCACCAAAAGGCTCGATCTGTGTTTCAGTAGGGAGTTCCTGATAAGCTAAAACAACCAACTGAGGGTAGGAAGGTTCCATAAATCGTCGAAATGCCAATCTAAGCTCTGTCGTGGTAACGATAATCGGAGACAAACCTCTTTCTGTCATTTCCGCAATTTTCGGTTCAATTTCGTTAATAATTCCTTCGGTTAAGTTAGGATCCATAACTAAACCAATATCAAACTGACTGCGCTTCACACGACTAATTAAAGTTTGCTCCAGTCTTGGTTCGAAAGTCATTGCGAGTAACTTATTTGGCTCAACTTCATATTCCTTAACAAAATACATACCTAACCTTTTTCTTGCCTGCTCAGAAAGATCGTCAGGATTCTTAGTTATGCTAGCCATGTCAGCAATTGTTTCCAAGACAATGGTTAAGTTTTTGATTGATATTTTCTCTCGAAGTAAATTCTGCAAAGTCCTCTGAATGATTCCCACATTGACAAGGTCAGGTAAGAGCTCGCTTACTAATGTTGGGTTTTTGTCTTTAATTAAATCTAAGAGTCTTTGTGTTCCCTCACGCTCAAGAATAAGATACGCACTCCTCTTTAATACATCAGCAAGATGCGTTACGAGAACAGATGCAGGATCAACTACGGTGCAACCTTCAATTTCCGCATTCCTTCTTTCCTCATCAGGAATCCACATAGCCTGTATACCAAAAACGGGTTCTATGGTAGGAATACCATTAAGTTTGCCAGCATCTCCTCCCCCCATGCTCATAGCCAAAACTCGATCAGGGACGATAGTGGATCGTACAATTTCTTTTCCACGCAATAAAAAACGGTACTCGTTTGGCTCTAACTCAATGTTATCACGCACTCCTATAGTGGGTAATAGCATACCCATTTCTCTAGCAAAATTAGTACGAGCTCCAGTAATCCTTTCTAATAAGTCACCACCTTTCTTCTTGTCAGCTAACACAAGTAAACCATATCCCATTTCTAATCCAAATACCTCTTGCTCAATAGCGTTTTCCATAGGTGAAAGCTTCGACTCTTGACTACCTTCACCAGCAAGCTCAGACCCAGGTTGTGTCGCCCCCCTAGGTTGAGTTAAAGGAGCAACGGAAGGAGAATTTTGACCAATTTCCTCAAACTCATTTTCTTCAGAGCTTGCAACCTTGCTAAAATAATAAGCAGAGGCGAAACAAATCATCGAAAGGATAAAAAATGGCCAGAAAGTCTCAGATAGAAAAAAGGCAAACAACAATAACATTGCACCTGCTATCGCAATAGCTCTAGGATATATTGTTAACTGTTTTCCAACAAACTCTCCAAGATTTGCTTCTTCAGATGAACGGGTAACAAGTATGCCCGCAGCAATCGAAATAATAATTGCCGGAATTTGACTCACCAAGCCGTCTCCTATGGACAAGATGGTATACTTCTCCAAGGACCCAGTCATGGTCATTTCTTTTTGAAAATAACCTATCAGTATCCCGCCAATAATATTGACCACTGTAATAAAAATACCGGCCACGGCATCCCCACGGACAAACTTACTTGCACCATCCATTGAACCGTAAAAATCGGCATCTTTCTGAATTCTTTCCCGCTTGGCAAGTGCTTCAGCCTCGGTAATTACTCCTGAGTTCATTTCGGCGTCGATAGACATTTGCTTTCCTGGCATTGCATCCAAGGTGAATCGTGCCGTCACCTCAGCGATCCGACCAGCTCCCTTTGTAATAACCACAAAATTAATGATTACTAGGATTAAAAATATTACGGTTCCTACAACATAATTCCCACCTACGACAAATGTACCAAATGATTCAATAACAGAACCTGCATCTCCATCTAGAAGGATCAGTCTTGTAGAGGCTACATTAAGCCCCAAACGATAGAGTGTTACGGAAAGAAGCAAAGTAGGAAAAACCGAAAATTCTGGAGGATCCTTAACATAAATTACTGTGAGCAAGATCAATAGAGAAATTGCAATACTTACAACAAGAAGAACACTCAGTATGTCCTTGTGAACAGGTACAACTAAAAGAAGAACTGCTCCAAACAAACCAAATACAAAGCCCAAGTCAGAATTACCACTGAATCTACTGAAAGTCGACCTAAGCTTTAGAAAAAGTTCATTCATTCAAAAAAATCAATTAATGGACTTTGCCAAAAGTCTTCTGGCTTTGAGTCGATGGAAATAATATGCATGAGACTTGTAAACTTGAGCCAAAATCTCTGCAACCACTTGGTAAAAGTCCAATGGAATGGTCTCCCCTACCCGACCTAACACAAATAGAGCCCTGGCCACTGGTTTGTTTTCAATGGTCGGTACATCGTATTCCGCTGCAAGTAATTTTATCCTTCTGGCCAATAGATTTTCTCCTTTCGCAATGACGACAGGAGCAAGATCCATGCCTTTTTCATAACGGAGGGCAATTGCAAAGTGGGTCGGGTTTGTTACAACAACATCTGCAGTGCCAACATCCGACAAATTTTGGCCTGAAAGCAACTCCATCGCTTTCTTTCTCTGGGCAGATTTGACTTCAGGTGCAACTTCTTTACTTTTAGTCTCCTCTTTAACTTCCTCCTTTGTCATCTTCATCTCTTCATCGTTTTCCTTCTTTTTGATCATGAAATTAATGATTGCGATTATCACCAGAAGAAGAACTAAAATTGCGAACATAACTACAAATAGTTCATAAATAAAGATGGGAAGATGCTGAATCGGAATAGGAGCATAAAAGATTGGGTCGTCTAAAAATAAGATCAAGGTTAGCCAAACAACCACGCCAATAAATAAAAATTTCAAAAAATCGATCATAAATGTCTTGAGCCCTTTTATTCCAAAAATTCTTTTAACACCACTGATTGGATTAAACTTACTAAGTTTGGGCTCAATTGCTTTCGGGGTTAATCTAAACCCAGTTTGTAAACCTTCAGCAATAAATGCGGCGACAAAAGTAAGTGCTAACATTGGAAAAACGACCCAGGCAAGCATCTTAGATGAATCTATTAATAAATTGGCGAGCCCTTCCTGCGATGCAGATACCTTATGAAGGTTTTCCATGATAGATTTTGTAAATGCCATAACTTCTTTGGCCTTACTCGCTCCATAAAATAAAATTACAACTAATCCCGCCAGCAAAGTAAGCGTCATTCCAATCTCAGGAGCTTTGGCAAATTGACCGCGAGATCTGGCTTCAGCCAATTTCTTAGCTGTAGGTGGCTCTGTCTTTGAACTTTTATCTACATCAGACATTTCCTAACCAGGTTGTATAATATCAAGCATAATCTCAACAGATCTACGACTCGCACCAATGATGTAAGAACTAATTAATAATATAGAAGATACAAGCAGGACCAAGCCAGACAAAATTCGAATCGCAAAACTAGTCATAAAAACATTCATTTTTGGGACGGCTTTTCCAAGCACTGCAAAAGATACATTAATTAAAAAGTTAAGTGCGATAAAGGGTGCCGCAATTAAAGTACCAAGGATAAAAACTCCTTTTACCTCATTAACAAACTCCATCGTTGGACTCACAGTAAGAAAAAAGGATCCGATAGGCAAAATCTCAAAACTCATAATAAAAGCCTTCAGAACATCATAGTGAATACCCTGAACAAAAAAAATAAGAAGACTAAAATAGTACAAAAGTGTGGTAATAGTAGAATCCGAAGAACCAAGAAGGGGGTTCACACTATTACTCGCCATTAGACCGATTTCATATGAAATTAAATGACCCGCTAATTCGACGGCAAAAAAAACCATTCTAACCACCATTGCTAATAACAGACCAATGCAAATTTCATTTATTGAGAGAATGATGGCCCCGGCAAAATGATCTGCGATCCCTAACTCTGCAGGTACAAGTGGATTAATTAATAAAGAAAGCATCAATCCAAACGCAGTTCTAATTTTTACCGGAATCATTTTTCCAGCAAATAATGGTATACCTAGAAAAAAAGCTCCAGTTCTAAGAAAAACGAGTACCCAAACTACAATCTGACCAGCTTCAATTGTCACTGTGCCATAGTTGGAATCATGTTAATCATTGAAATGCAAAATTCAGTCAGAGTTTTTAAAATAAAATTTGCTGAAAGCACGATTGCTAATGATACACAAACCAATTTGGGAACAAATGTTAATGTTTGCTCCTGCAAACTAGTAATCGACTGAATAAAACTAACTAATAAACCAACAACTGTAGCTGTGCCAAGTATTGGAATAGCGATAATCAAACCAGTCTGCAGCAAATTTCGCATAATATCGACTGCCAATTCCATTGTCATATCTATACTTCTCCTTAGGCTATATTAAAGCTGTTAACTAATGATTGTATAACCAAGTACCACCCATCGACCAAGACAAACAAAAGTAACTTAAATGGCATAGAAATTACAACCGGCGGCATCATCATCATCCCCATAGACATGAGTGTGGAGGCGACGATAAAGTCGACGATAATAAAAGGTATAAATATTAGAAAACCCATTTGAAAAGCGGTCCTCAACTCGCTTAAAACAAAAGATGGTACAACAATACTCAGAGGTAACTGATCGCGCGTCATTGCACCTTGCCGTGAAATTTCCAAAAAGAATTGCACATCCTGCTGGCGCGTTTGATTCATCATAAAATCCTTCATATGAGCGGTTGCAACCATAAGTGCATCACTCGACTTCATAGTGTCTGCCATGTAAGGAGTTACTGCATCGTCATAGATCTTATTCCATACGGGGCCCATAACAAAAAAGGTCAAAAACAAAGCCAACCCCACAATTATTTGACTTGAGGGTGCAGAATTCACCCCTATCGCATTTCTGACAAAGCCAAGTACAATAATCATTCTTGTAAAACAGGTCATCATCATAATTACAGATGGTCCCATCGTAAGTATAGTCATCGCAACGACTAGTTGTATAGCCACTCCAAAGTCTCCTTCATCATTAGAACCAGTTACATCAATCCTTAAACCAGGAGAACCTGTTCCTGTGGTCTGAGCGTCTAATGGTGAATGCGAAAAGCTAAAGCAAAATAAAACTAATCCCAACAAAGAGAGAAACCTCAATCTCTTTAAGAATCTAATAAACCTATGCATCGGTTTCATTATCCTCCTTAATCCCACTTTTAACATTTTCGATTGGAAAAGAATCATTTAACTTAGCCAAGTGGTTAATTGAACCTGTGCTTACTCCAAGTAGATGCTTCTCATTCCCGTACTGAGCAACCATTAGAAATTGTCGGTTGCCCAAAGAGCGAGTGTCAGCAATAACGATCTTACCTACTTCTACCTGATTAACACGAAACCTCTTTTTTTTCGCATACTGAGATAAAAAATATGCACTTGCACCCAAGATTCCAATAAATGCTATTACTCGAATCCATAAATAAAGCATTTCCGATTCTGCATCTAAAAGCGAGGGTGTTGCAGCAAAACAATAAAATATCACTTTAAGTAGATTGTGATTAATTTTTAATTCAGCTGCTATCTGCAGTTGAAAGCAAGATGAAGGTTAGGTTGCCGAATCAACAATCTCAGTAATCTTCAACCCAAAGCGGTCATCAATGACAACTACCTCACCATGAGCGATCAACTTACCATTCACTAGAAGACTAACTGGGTCCTTGGCATTTTGCTTTAGTTGAATTTGAGCACCTGGACTAAGTTCAACTACTTCCTTCATAGGAAGCTCAGCCGTTCCCAATTGGACTGTGACACTTACCTTCACATCCATCACGATATCCATTTTTTTACTATCCATGTTTTTTTCCAATTAATTTTACGGCTTCCACGATGCTTTCATTGACCTGAAAGGCTACCTGATCCCCCTCCAATCCGATCTCACCAACAAAACAAGTTCTCCCCTCAATTCTAAGGTTAGTTTTCTCGATTAATGATGGTGACATTTCAATTACATCATCGACTTCTAAATTTGACAAATCTCTTAAAGTTAACTCAAACGCATCCCACTCAGCTGAAACATCAACAGGAATCTCATCATATATCTCATGCCAACGAGGCGGCTTATTACTCAATTTTTCACTTGATGAAACTGCAGTCAGCAATCGACTCACAACTGGTTCCAATGTGTAGTAAGGCACAGCTATTCTCATAGGACCTGAAACATCTCCGAATGAAGCCTCCATGCTCATAATGAGCATCATTGCATCGGAAGGAGATGTTTGCAGAAATTTACCAGAACTCTCGGTTCCAATTATGGAGGGCGTAAGAGCCATAGTATTATGCCATTGCTTACACCACTCCTCTAGTATGATTTGATTAAAGTCTTCAACCAAAGCTTTCTCAATATCAGTAAGTCCGCGCTCTTCAGGATTAGTTGAACCGCGCCCTCCCAAAATTCGATCAACAACGGTAGCAGACAAATGTGAATTTACATCCAACAAGCAAACTCCATTTAACTCCTGAAGTTTAAACATAGTAATGCAAGACGGATTTTTAATCGATTGTGTAAAGTTTGCGTATAGATCGGCAGTTAAATTTTCGAGTTCAAGATTAAACTCTGTTCTTAAAAACATCGATAAATGACCAGCTAAATAATAGACAAATTGCTCCGACTTTGTTTTCAACTTACTCAAATCAGCATCAGAAAGAACTATTGGATTTGTAAAATCGTATTTCTTTATGCTGATGGAAGATAAATCAGTTATTCTGTTGCCATAGAAGTCAAATACAGGTTGACCATCTGAAGAAACCTGCAATTCACTTACATCAAAGCTCTCGTCTTTAAAATTTGAATCGGCTGCGGACATTTTTATGAATAAAAATTATTGAACCACAAATTGGGTAAAGTAAATTTGTCTAATCAAGTCACTTTCCCCATCTCTATATTTTCTTAAGATTGAAGAAAAACCTTTCTTTAAATCTACTCGAACACGCTCTTGAAAAGCATCCAACTGAGCATCTTCGTATGTATAACCTCCCATTATAGCTAGTGCCTTATCTCGAATTCGATGTTCATTCATCTCCAAAACCTTCTCGAAATCACCGGCTTGGCCTTCTAATTTCAAATCTAGATTAATATATCGGGATTTAATGGGTCCTCCGAGATTCGTGATCAAGGAATTAAGTTCATAAATTTTTTCCTCACCTGACGGTTCCATATCTAAAGGCTGACCACCTTCAGTAATTTGAGGTTTTAAAGTTTCCTCGGGTTTGTTCATCTCAATGAGCAAGTACATTGCTCCAACTGTAAGTGCTGGTGCAAGAATAATTACAATTAGAAATAGAACCAAGTTTCCACCTCCAGCTTTTTGTGCTGGGGCGTCATTCGTTTCAGGAAGTTCATCAAGTTGAGCGGCACACATATCTTGTAGGGATCTAGGTTATTGAACTATCGTTTTAGATTAACGGCTTCGGAAAGAATCATATCAGAGGTTGTTACTACCCTTGAACCAGCCTGAAAAGAACGCTGGTGAGAAATCATAGATGCAAATTCATTGGTCAAATCGACATTAGATAATTCGAGAGCATACTGCTTCAATTTACCGTTAGAGCCAGTTGCGGGTATCGTATTATCACTTATACCTGCCAAATTTTGACCAGCCTGACCGTTAGAATAAAAACCATTACCAACACGACGAAGATATTGAGGAGATAAAAAATTGTTTATCTTAATTTGCCCTGAACCGCGAATTTCATCCACCCCGTCTTTATTGACAACCAAATTAACTTTCCCGTCTTCCTCTACTCTCCTGGCGAGTAAAGTCTCTCCTTCCTGCGTGCCGACAACTAATGGTCCATCCAATCCTTGCAATTGATATCGATACTGATCTCGAGTAACAACAAAACCTTCAACCGTAGATTCAAAAGCACCTGCTCGTGTGTAAAAAAGTTCACCTGTTACAGGATCTGCAATTTCAAAAAATCCTCCACCGTTGGGTAATGC
This sequence comes from Opitutales bacterium, assembly GCA_965660725.1. Classification (GTDB taxonomy): domain Bacteria; phylum Verrucomicrobiota; class Verrucomicrobiia; order Opitutales; family Seribacteraceae; genus Seribacter. The sequence goes on along the minus strand of CBFIBI010000008.1, from coordinate 17,106 downwards.
CTCGCCTTGAATTGCTAAATCCAAGTCCAAGCCGGTAACCTCCAAAGTTCCTTGGGTAAAATCAGATGATATAGAACCAACATGAACACCGGTACCGTGCTGCTGAATATTGTTACTGGGAACACCATCAGCACCTGATTCAGCATCATTCATGTGAAGATAAAAATTGTCTGAGTAATTGGCACGAGATGATTTATATCCTAAAGAGTTAACATTGGAAATATTATTACCTAATACCTGGAGTCCCTGGGTAAGACTTTTTAGAGCGGTAACACCATTATGGAGAGAGGCGATCATTGTGGAATGCTAACCCGTTGGATATTTGATGGGGAATAATTCTTACCGCCTACTTCAACAAAAACTTCACCATCTTTATTTTTCTCAACAGATTCCACTAATCCTTCGACCTCAAGTCCATCCTCAGAAATCTTAACCATTTTACCAAGATATGCCTGAGCAACCATATCCTTGTGTGAATCGGCAAAGGTCTCGAAGCCCTTCGTGAACTGCTGCATTTGCTCCAATGAAGCGATGTTAGCCATCTGGGATATAAACTCAGTATCCTTCATGGGCTCAAGTGGATCTTGATTACTTATCTGACTGGTTAACAATTGAAGAAAATCTTCCATCTGCATTGCAGTGTTTGAAGAATTGGAGGCATCTGAAAGAGCAGATGCTCTAGGGTTTTGACTTGATTGGGTGGCTGCGATTGCGTCTATCATAGTGTAATTAATTAAATTAGGCTACCTTACGAAAAAAGTTGTCCATTTCTTGGTAATCAGAAAATATATGAAAGCTTAATTCTGAATCTGATTCTGAATTAACCTGTGACTCGATGGAATTACGACAAGTATTTAAAAGAGATTGAATCTCATTTTGGGGGGCAATAAAACATAAAGAAATTCCTTTATCGGATTTCTCCAACCGTACGCCTAATTTACCACCATTCGGTAAGTCGATTGCAAATCGGACAACCTTTTTTGCAAACTTATTAGTGTAAGCCACTCGGGGTCCAATTGATTTGCCAATTAAGGACACAAACTTTGAAGCATAAGATGATTCAGATACAAGCACCGATGGCTCAGCTGCAACTAAATTTTGAGATATCTTCTTATTTTCTTCCATGCTTGAAACTTTAGAAGCATTATTTGTGCCACGATTATTTTTTTTACGCCCTTGCTCCTCTTTACCACCATCTCTATGGATTGTCCGGTTATTCAACTGTTGAGGGATAACCGGTTTCGAAACTTCTTTGCTTGCAACAGGAACAACTTGCTTAGCAACTACAATCGTAGTTTTGTTTAATTTACCGGACTGGGTTGACGGATTTAAATTTGGCTTAAATTGAACAGACTTTGCAACTTTAAGGTTTTTAGAAACAAATCGATAACCAGTTGTGTTAAAATTATTTGAAACATTCTTTTTTTCCACAGATAAAATCGTTTTTTCGAAACTTGATTTAGCCTGTAGATCCGTTTTGGCATCCATCTGATTTCTATGCATTCCTACATTACCTTTTCCTGAGGATAACTTCGGGTTTTTCCCCTGCCCTTTTTGAACATTCTTAGCAGAAGCAAATTCAGATGAATCCTTAGGTAGCCAAAACGAACCATTTTTACCAATGGATTGGTGTTTTGGCGTAGGGTTTGTTTTGTTTACACCCTGGACAAAAGATTCAGTCATAAAATCAACTTTTAGTTTGCGGGTAGGCCGTTTGGACTTAATTCATCAAGGTCAAGACTTGGAAGTAAACCTCGGTCTCTCATAGCCAAAGCATCGGCCAATTCAATTAGTGCATCATCATCACTGTTAAGCATGAAAGAGATAATAGGCGCTTTTTCCTCAGCTTTAAGAAGTTCAAATATTGATAAAGCTTCTTCAAACCTTCTTTTTTGACGCCAATTTTGAATCTCAACACTTGCAACTTCAGGGCCCATTTCAACCCATCTTTTAGAAGTGTCTTTGTATTCTTTCAATTTCTCCTCACTTAAGTCCTGTCCCTGACGAGCCTCAAAATCAGCCAACCTAGCAGCAAGGTCTTCCCTGATCTGATTCATTTCTTTCTTCTGTTTTTCAAGAGCTTCAAGATCCATAGCAATTGCAGATTCGCGAGAGTCCAACTGAGTTTCGCGATCAAGAAGCTTTTCTTTCAATGCACCCAATTCCTTAGCAAGTTGATTCATTGAGTGAGTTTCAGCTGGGGAATAACTCGTGTCATCTGCGTCAAATTCAACACTTGTAAACTCTGCTTTAATTTCAGGCTTAGGCTTAAATAAAGCGTCATAATTAAGAACGACCATCAAACCCGCAGACGCGACTGAAAGTAAAACAGCTAATAAGACAATAATGATTGGCGATATTTTCATAATTAATGGGTACTTTGATTAAAAACGAACCGAGCACCGATTACATCCTCGAGTGCAACTTCCTCTTTTTTTTCTTCCCTCTTCACATGTTCTTCTTTTTTCTTTGCTTTTAATTTGAGTAAACTTTTACAATTAGTATCGGCTTGCAAGTATAGGTTTCTCTTTGCATCCTCAATATTTCTTGACTCTGAAAGCTTGGAATTCAAATCAATAATTTCGTCCTTTGACTTTAAAACTGACTGATTAAACGCTTCCTGTTCGGCACCAGAGAATCCAATCGTTCTTTTTTCACCGATAATTTGATTCAGGGCTTTTAAGCTATTTACCGCACATCCTAACTCTTTCTCTATTCTCTCTCTTTGCGAGATGGATAAAGCATATTCTTTAATAGCCCTTTCTTTGGCCATTTCTCTTAAATGCAAGAGAGTTTCTAATCGAAATGTAAATGCTCTCATAGACCAAATATATCTTTAAGCTTTTGAAAAGAGGAATCGCGTGATGATACTTGATCGTACTTCTGTTTAAGAAATGATTCAACCTGATCGAATTTCTCAATAGCTCGATCTATCTTAGGATTACTATTTTTCACATATGCCCCAACATTAATAAGATCTTCATTTTGTTTGTAAACGGACATTAGATCACGTGCTTCAGAGATAGTTGAAATTTCAGAGTCACTACAAACTGCACGATCGAGCCTACTCACACTTCTTAAAACATCAACAGCAGGAAAGTGATTCGCGTTAGCAAGTTTTCGACTTAATACAATATGTCCATCAAGAAATCCCCGAACCGCATCAGCGACCGGTTCATTCATATCATCACCTTCAACTAAAACAGTATAAATTGCAGTTATCGCCCCCGTAGCACTAGTCCCGGTACGTTCGAGCAACTTAGGTAAAAGAGAAAACACAGAAGGAACATATCCCCTTGAAGCCGGAGGCTCTCCTGCAGCCAAGCCGATCTCCCTCTGAGCCATTGCAAAACGAGTGAGCGAATCCATTAAAAGTAAAACTTTTGAGCCCTCATTTCTAAATCCCTCAGCAATTGCAGTTGCGAGAATGGATGCCCTTATTCTCATGGGTGCAGGTTGGTCAGAGGTGGAAACCACAATTACAGTTTTCTTCATCCCTTCAGGACCAAGGTCTTTTTCAACAAATTCTCTTAATTCGCGACCACGCTCTCCCACCAAAGATATTACATTAATATCAGAATCGGACCCACGAGCGATCATTCCAAGGAGAATTGACTTACCTACTCCACTACCCGAAAAAATACCAACTCTTTGACCAACTCCAAGAGGGATAAATGTATCAATTGATTTAATGCCTGTACTGAATGGCTCAGAAATCATTGAACGACTTAAAGGGTTCGGTGGCTCGGCATAAAAACCCTCTCGACGAGGAGCAAGGAGAGGCCCTTTCCCATCAATTGGTCGACCCATACCATCAATAATTCTACCGAGCAGAGTTGGTCCGGAAGGAACAAAATTATTATTTCGCTGAGACGAAACCTTACAACCAGGGTGAATGAGATGAACGCTGTCTAAAGCAATCAAAAGAACCAAGTTGTCTCGAAACCCTACGACTTGGGCCTCGATTTTTTCATCATGACGCTCTGATTCGATTGAACACACTTGACCAATACTGACTTCCGGACCCTCAGATTCAATAATCAACCCAGTGACACGACGAACAGTACCAACTTTATCATAAGTCCTAACCCCATTAATGCCCTCTTCCATGAAAGCAAACCTTTCATCAAGTGACTCAATCATTTCTCTTCAATTCCTCTTCAATCTTTCTCAACTTTGTAGATACACGACCATCCAAAAGACCAAAGCGGCTTTTAATTTGGCAATCACCGGTATTTAAAGAAGAATCCTCAAAAAACTTCACATTTGGATAGCCTTCCAGTAGAGCATCATCTCCATCTAAACCATCAAAAATTCCTGCAATAGCTGATGCAAACCCTTCTTCCTCTTCTGGGCTCTTATTTTCCTCAGCTGGCTTTTCAGGATCCGCCATGGCCTTTAAGAGAGATCGATCTTGCGGACAAAGGTAGACTTCAAGCTTCTCGTCCTCCCCCGAAAACTCAGAGATCATGGCACGAACCATCTGCTCAATAGATTCACGGTCTAAATTTATCTGCCCTAAAACGCGTTCAGCTAATCCTATCACTAAGTCTGGTAATCGATGATCCAACTGCCCAACAACTTCTGTTACCTTTCCATCAATATTTGATAAAAGCTGGGCTTGTGCCTCAGCATAATTGCTTCTTAACTTGGCAATCTCTTTCTGATAAAAAGCGGTAGCTTCTTCTTTTCCTCGATTGTATTCTGCAATTCCATTTTGAACGGCTTGATCAGCGGAAACTGGAGGCTGACCGATTTGATTAACCTTAAACCCACTTGGTGGTTTAGGAAAACGAATGGTTCTATTGTACGACAACGTCGCTTCCTCCAGTATCAAGGATAATTTCCTCGTCCTCCTCGAGTTCGCGCACAATTTGTATCACTCGATCTTGGGCAGCCTCAACCTCAGACAAGCGTTTAGGTCCAAGAAAGCTAAGCTGTTCTTCTAATGCTTCAACTGCGCGTTTAGACATAGTCGAATAGATAATTTTCTTAAGTTCCGGAGAAGCGTTTTTCAATGCGATAACCAGGTCATCTTGATCAACTTCTTTAGTAATTTTACTAACATCACCTGGGCTAAGCCTTACCAAGTCTTCAAAGCGGAACATTCTTTGTCGTATAGAACCGCCCAACTTCGGATTTCTCTTTTCGATACTTTTAAGCAATTCTTTACCTTCTTCCTTATCGAACCAGTTTAAGAGATCTGCGGCAGATTTCACTCCACCTGTCTTAACACGAGGAGACTGTCCCTTCTTACCCATTCGAGCACCAAGTGTGGAAGCAACCACTTCAATCTGATCAATTGGGGTGGTCTCCATAGAACCCACTCTTTCAACCACTTGCTCTTGTACATTGGGCGGCATCATTTGTAAAACCTCTGAGCCTTTGTCAGCATCGACATTGGCAAGTACAAAAGCAATAGTTTGTGGTTGCTCAAAACGTAAGACATTGTAGATCTGCCCTGAATCCATTTCTTTAATGTCATCCATGAAATCCAAAGAATCACGGACGGGAGCAATTCGATTCATCATATTGTTTGCCTTGTAATCCCCATGAGCAAGTTCAAGGGTTTTCTGAGCAAAGGACAATCCGCCTAAATTAGAATTAACACTCGACTCTATAAGTTCAGAAAACTCGTCAAGGACACAGTCTTTCATTTCTTGATCAACAATAGGAAAATTCCCAATTTCTTTACAAATTCCCTCGGAATCTTTGGAGTCGAATCTTTTTAAAAGTGTAGCAGATGCTTCAGGTCCCAAAGCAATCATAAGAAGAGCAAGCTTCTGGTGTCGAGACATCCTGGAATACCGATCGTAAACGGAATCTTCTTCTTCTGGTACTTCTTCCATAGCCTCGAAATAAAATCTTTATGATGATGAACCCGTCTCTAGGTAACGTCTTAAAGCGGTTCCTACATTATCTGGTTTTTCTTGAATCAGGTCGTTGAGCAACTCTGGAGTTAAACCACTACCCAAGCTTCTCGTACCGGCCAATAATTGCTGATCATCTTCATCTAGTACCTGAACTTCTGCATCATTCGGTTTAAATTTCTTAAGCATTTTCAGAAAGATGATAAACATCGAAAGTGCAAGTACAACTCCTAGTAAAGTTTTTAAGTGAGGTCCCCAGGTATCAACAAATTGCTGAAATTTATCGAGTGACTCACCGCCCAATCCTCCAATTGAAGAAGACTGAAAAACGACCTCGTTAACCGTTACATGAGTCAAAAGCTCATTTTCTTCCAAGTTAAAACGAGCACCCACCGCATTGATTACTGAATCTCTGATTACATTTATATCCTCAGCAGTTCTAGGAGTCTCCCCTTTTGCAATTAAAACCGCAACGCTTCGACTAATAATGGCGCCCGGTTCCTGTACAGTTTCTTTCAGGTTTCGACTGATTTCAAAATCGGTTGTTTTTGACTCTCGCTGCTCATCACTTTTAGCCATAATCGGATCTTGTTGAGTTGCATCCTGGCTAACATTCGGAACATTTGCACCCATCCCAGTCGCATTATTTTGTGGCTGCGTTTCTACTGTGGTTGCCATATCTTTGTCAGTAGTCTGAGTACGGGGGACCTGACCATCTGGGTCAAATTTCTCATCCAGCTCAGTCATTGATTTTGTGTCTAGATTAACAGATACACGAGCTATTACATTTTCGCGACCAACAGTTTTCGCAAGCATTGTTTCAATCTTGGTCTCAAGCCTTCGCTCCTGGGCCTCGTATGCTTTCATCATTTGACCGGCAACGCCAGCGGCACCGCTTGACTCACCCTGCTCAGATAATAAGTTTCCCTGATTATCCATAACTGCAACACTTGACTTATTAATTCCTTTGTTAGCATTTGAAACAAGGAATTGTATCGCATTTACATTTGATTTATCCAAGGTGTTACCTCCAGTATCTACATAAACGGAAGCACTTGGTCTGTCATTTGGATCTTCACTTAGAAGTAAATTATTTTCCGGCTTAACTATAAAGACTTTTGCAGAAGTCACCGAATCCATCATCGAAATCGTCCGAGCCAACTCGCCTTGGATTGCACGGGTATGATTTGTCCTTTGTACAAAATCACTAATTCCAAAATTGCCCTCGTCAAAAATTTCAAATCCCACCTCACCGCTTCGAGGAAGACCTTTCATCGCAAGTTCCATCCGCATAGCCGCACGTTTATCTTCTGGTACAAGTATAGTGTCTCCTGCCTCGCTGTACTCAAATTCAACCTGATTGGCCTTTAAGACATCAACAACTTCAGTAAGGTCTTTAGCCTCGGCTCCACTTACAAGGACTCTCATATTAGTGCTTCCACCAGACCATGTTAAAATACCGACGCTTATTGCTAAAATGCCAAAGACTGCAACGAGCAGGGAAAGTTTTCTCCCAGAACTCAAACTATTCCACAACTCAGCTAACTTATTAAATCTTTCTTTCATGTAATAAAAATTATCTTAAGGTCTAAACCTGCATCCGCATCAATTCTTTGTAAGACTCAACAAGCTTGTTTCTTACTTCTATCATTAAATTAAATGCAACGCCAGCCTCCTGCGACTTGACCACAGCTTCGTGGATATTGTCAGATCTACCCAAAATCAAATCCTGAGTTTCTTTGGCGGATATTTTCTTCTTTTGATCAACTCCTTTAATAAATTTCTCAAACATTTGAGCAAAGCCTGGTGCAGTAACTCGCTCGGTGGGTGAAGTTTTATCAATTGGTACAAGGTCAACGCCATTAGGATTCTGTGCTTCGGTTGACCCAAAATTTTGTCCCATCTCGTTTGCTTTAGCAAAACGATTGAGCTGTTGATTGGCTTGGAGATTAGGGTTTTGAGTGAGCAGATCGCTCAGGCTGGGAAGAGATGATATTTCGTTCACAATTTACTTATTTTCCGATGGCCATAGCTTGCTGAGCCATACGCCGTGAGGTTTTAACAACAGTCAGATTCGCTTCATAAGCACGCGATGCACTTATCAAATCAATCATTTCCCTGGAAACATCGACATTAGGCATTTCAACCATACCATCTTCATTAGCATGAGGATGCCCAGGATTAAAAATCATACGCCCAGGTGTTTGATCGTCGTAGACATCAGTGACACGAACTCCTTGATAAAGGTTTTCATCAACATAACCTGGTACCCGACGCTCGGGTGTTTTGATAAATTCTTCAAATGCAACCTCTTTTCTTTTATAAACGTTACCTGAAGCATCTTGAGTAGTGTTGGAATTAGCAATATTTTGCGCGATAATCTCCAGTCTGATTTTTTCTGCTGATAATGCACTCCCCGTGGATTCAATACCAGGAATTAAATTCATGCTCATATCAGATTAATTAAACACGCCCCCTAATCGCTTTGTTTAGTTCTTTAATTGAGCCGCCGACTGCCCCAGATAGGTATTCGTAATTTAGAGCATTCCGGTTCATAGCCAACATTTCTTCGTCTAACTGGACAGTATTGCCATCCATACGGACAGGTTTTGCCTGCCTATCCTCGGCGCTTCTTGGTAATAAACCTTTGACCCGGCGGAAATCCTTGCGATCAACAGCTCTGCGAAGCTCAACTGCGAAAGTCTTGGGTAAATCTCTTCTTTTAAATCCGGGAGTTTCTACATTTGCAATGTTATTAGACAATGCCTCATGACGCAAGTGGGATGCATCCAAGAGTTTTTTGGAAATTAAATAATTTTCCTGACTGTAAAGATTATCGAGTACGACTGCCATGTGGCCAACTCAATGCAATACTTGTGCCAAAAAGTGTTTATATCGCAACTTTCATGATGAACATATATATAATACAGCAATCTGTGGACAAGGTAAATAAACGATGTACAATAATTGGTAGCATAATTTTCCGACTAGGAATAATTATACTCTTTTTTTAATCTAATAAAGGTTCGCTCTTTCTTTGAAGCTAATTTGTAGTTATATTATTAACTAAGTGAAATCTCCTAATTTTGAAAATTGCCAGGTTGGACTAAGTAATGACGGAAAAATTGAAAAAGTTTCAGACGCATTTGCCTCATGGGTAGGTAAAGCTGCATTGGACCTGAACGGGGAAAACTTCAGACCCTTTTTCCTATCTTTGGAGAAAAGTTGGAGCTTACTCCTGCCAAAAAACTTTTTTAAACAAGACTTCGAATGCTTTCTTCCATTATCTCCTGAAAGCCACTTATCCTCTATGGGGATACATTTCCAGAATATCTGTTATTCTAATAATTCTGTTATTTCCTTATCCCCTGCCCTTGCCCCCCATGACTCATTAAAAAAAGCATTCATGGGCGATCTAATGAATGATCCTAGAGCTTTGGCAAATACCTTAATCCGTTTGCAAAAAGCGGAAAGTCGCTTATCCGACTACATAAGCAACTTTCCGGGTATATTCTTTACCCAAAGACCAGATATGACATTCAGTTATTTATCCCGTGGCATTCGCAAGATTTTCCCAACGGATCATGCTGAATTATCAAGAAACAGCGGATTATTCTTGAGTAAGATATTTGAAAAAGACAGGGAACATTTTTTAAAAGAACTTAATACAAATAGCAAAAGTCCTGAAATTTTCAGCTTTACATATCGGGTAACGATTCCTCCTGCTGGTCAAATCATTTACTTACTGGATGTTCGTACTCCAATAATTACGGCGACCCAAAAGCTATTGGGTTATGATGGAGTATTTGTTGACATAACTAGGCAGGCTATTGCTGAGCACCGACTCTCTAATTCAGTTTGGAGAGAAGGACTTGCCACCCTCACAAATGGATTGGTTCATGACTTCAGCAATTTAATGGCCGGAATTTATTCTATTAGCGAACTGTATCATGGAATGATGGAAAAAGATGATCCAATGGCAAAAGGAATGGGGCAGATCAAAAAAAGTGCCATGCAGGCCCAAAAACTTGTTCGGCGAATCATTGATCTGCATCGTGAAAAACCGGCATCTCGCACCATTCACGATCTTAGACTTCTTCTCAAAGATCAAATGGACTTAGTTGATATTATAATTCCACGAAGTGCGAAAATCACCACCGATTTCGGATCCGATTCAATGCCTGCTTTTATTGAAGAAACAGGCTTCCGCCAAGTTATTTTAAATCTCGTGATAAATGCAAAAGATGCAATTGAAAGGAATGGTAAGATTAAAATAAGTCTCAAAAAAGTGAAAAAAGGACAACCGATCATGAAAGGCACTAATGGAGACAAGAAAATCGCCCCGAGCGAGGGAGCGGAACTAGCTTTGTCTGATGACGGAAAAGGTATACCAAAAGATCTTTGGGAAAAACTTTTCGATCCCTTCATCACGACCAAGGCATCTTCAAGTGGATCAGGGTTTGGCCTTTATAATACCAAAATTTTCATTGAAGATCATAATGGATTAATCGATTTTTCCTCAAAGGTGGGAAAAGGAACAACCTTCTTTTTATTTATTCCTTTGGAATCAGACGATGAAGAAAAACCGGCTAAAAAAGTAAAAAGGGCTAAACGGGCAACCCGTGCTTTTATAAAAACAACCAAAAAATAAAAGTTTCTATGGCCAACTGAACTTAGTTAATCAACTGACCATTCTCATATCTAAGAATAGATCGCCTCCTCCCGTCTTTACCAAAAAAAATCATATCACCGTGTAATTTACCATCCCTGTAATGAGCTTCAACCCACGAACCATCCTTTGACTTCTTTATACTCTTACCATTAAGTTTTCCATTCTCGAAAATCTGTGTGGTTATTGATCTAGTTCCGTTCCTTTCGACTTTACCAGCAAATGGCCTCTTGGTTTCACGATGCAAAATGAGAGTTTCATTTCCTTCTCGCTTTGTTGTAAAATCGTTCTTAAAATCAATCTCTTGCCCTATCCATTCAGTTGGCATTTCTTTTGTTTCTTCTTCTCGATCAGAACCGCACGAAACAAAGATAAACACGCATAATGAAAACAAAAAAATTCGGATTATGTGCTTCACTTTCTTAGGTAATCTGAAAATTCATACAACTCAGGGTCGCGAATCATCCTTTTGTTAATTAATTTCTTTAATCGTGATTTGACAGATTCGTTTGGCACATTCTCCAAATCTGATCCCACAGAACCTGAATCATCATCTCCTATAAAATCGCCCATTCGATCTTCCAATTCATCCGGATCAGCCCCCTCCTCTAACTTACGAACCACTTCTTCCATGGGTTCATCCATAGTTTCACCTGTAATCTCACACATTTTGCGCATTAAATTCCCCATTTGTTTTGGATCGGGATTATCTTCATCCATCCCTCCCATTGCACCTTCCAGTTCTTGCATTACTTTTTCTGCCTTTGCAGGGTCCATTCCAGCAAATGGATCATTTGGATCCCCATCCCCCTCACCTTCTTGCATTTCAGGAATATCCTCCTTCTTTCCGGTGATGGAAAATCCAGACATTACTTTTTCCAATTTATATTTTTTTCCATCCGGACAGAAAGGCATTTTATCAGCATAAGATGGAGAATGGGCAAAGAACGAATAAATCTTGCCCGTATCCCGACTCATAAATTCGTAGATTGGCATGGCGGAGAAGTTCTATTAATTTAAAGTATACATGATATTTAATTCATTACATAAATTTTTTTCACAGGCAATCTTTTCAAACCGCCAATGTTTTCTCTATTAAACTTTTTTGGAAAAAAACCAAGCTCTCCATTGTATGTTCTCATGCCGCTTGGCTACACTCTTTTTTTACAAATCCTGACAGGCTTCCCTAAACCTGACAGTCTTATAGAGCTGGATGCAAATGAATTTTTTGTTCGCTTTTCGGAAGAGCTCTTTGATTATCCATTTTGGCTCCAAGACATTAGTCATGTTCCCCTTTTTTTTGGATTAGCGTGGCTATGGTCTTGGTATCTCTCTCCGGTTACTTCGTTTAGAAAGATGTTTCATAATAAAGCCGCACTTGTTTCATTTTCCTATGCTGCAATTAATGAAATGATACAAACTTTTATTCCTGAGCGCTTTCCCTCTCTTGGAGATCTCATTATGAATATTTTAGGAGTATCACTTGGATTGCTCTTTCATTCAATTCTGTGCCAAAAATTCGAAGCTAATAAATTAGTCAATAATTAATCCTTATTCATCGCTCCTTCTCTCTCCAATAAGGTCGGATGGGAATAATGAAAACCAGCCATTAATGGATGAGGTAGAGGATGGGAAAGGTTTTCTACATACAACTTCCTTAAAGCAGAGATTAAAGGACCTGCTCCACCAACTGCTTCTTTAGCAAAATCATCAGCTTCAAACTCATGCTTTCTGGAAAAAAAATTACTAATCGGCGTAAGCCAGTAAGTAAAAAAACCAAGAGTCAGCGAAAGACCAACTATTAACGGACTAAGCGAAGAAACAAGAGCTGGGTCTAGTTTTAAACCAACATAAAACCATTCGCTCTGCAACAAATAAGCCATTAGCCCAAAACCGGCCAATCCCATTAGAAAAGCCATGAGCAACCTTTTAGGAATATGCCCCATTTTGTAATGCCCGACTTCATGTGCAAGTACTGCCTCTATTTCCTCGATGGACATCTGTTTAATCAAAGTATCATAAAGTACAATTCTTCGGAAACGCCCAAAACCAGTAAAGTAAGCATTTGAATGCCCCGAACGCTTGCTCCCATCAATAACCTCAATGGTATTAGCTTTAAAACCAGTCTTGTCTGAAAGTGCCATTAAACGGTCTTTCAATTCACCATCCTCCAAGGGAGTCAGCTTGTTAAAAAGGGGCAGAATTAATTTTGGATACAACACCATCATCAATAATTGAATCATAAAGAAAACTACAAACGAACCAATCCACCAGTAGTCGGGTGAAGCCTCAGAAATAACCCGGTACATCCAAATTAACAGAGCAAGCAAAAGAAAAGACAAACCAAAGCCCAAAACAGAACCCTTAATTTTATCAATTACCCAAAGCTTCTTACTGGATTTGTTAAAACCAAATTTTTCTTCCAAGGTAAATTGGTTATACCAATCAAAAAACAGTCCGGGAATCTGAAGAATGTTTAACAATGCCGTGGCCACAAAAGCGGCCCACCAAACAGAATCGGTCTTGGCCACGGGCCATAACTTGAAAACTTCAGGTAATATGTAGAGAAAAACAGGAACAAAAATCAAAAATCCAAAAACCTCTTGGAGCCTAGAAAAACGACTTTTACTCAGAGAATAATTGCTCGCCTTTTTCCATGTTTCATTATCCATCAAAGATTTCGAATCTTCTGGTTGCACATCCATCAACCTTGAAACATGAGCTTCATTTAAAACTTTTAAATAATACTCAAATAAAAACTGACATACTGCCAGCACCACTATGATAATTTGTAACTCAGTCATTTTGTGTATAAACAATAGTCACAAAAATAAAATTGTCGACTGAAGATAAATGTAGCCTGCCTATTTTTTTCATATCAATCCGGACATAAGATTAATTATTAGGATTTCACTTTTAATCACAGTCAATTTGAATTGCGATTGGCGAAAAATTATATAGAAATGAATTCCATATTAATGGAAGCCTCTGAAAAACAGTTCGAGATATCTAAAGATCTTTCTTTCGAGGAAGCCTTATCAAATCTCGAGGAAATAATTCAGCGTATGGAATCTGGAGATGCTCCCTTAGAATCTCTTGTAAATCATTATGAGTCTGGTGTTAAATTACTCAAAATGTGCCGAGATAAAATTGACGGTGCTGAGATGAAAATAAAAGAAGCACAACTCAAGAATGGTGAGATGATCGAAAAAGATTTTGATGATGTGATGTAATGAACACAAACACAAATATTTTAAAAAGTCTTAAATCTCCAAGTGATCTCAAAAATTTGGATGATAAACAAATCGAGTTGTTATGTCAGGAAATAAGAAAAAGAATAATAGACGCAACTTCTCAAAATGGTGGACATGTTGGTCCAAACTTAGGTGTTGTAGAACTTACAGTTGCTTTGCATCTAGCATTTGATACTCCAAGTGATTCATTTTTTTGGGATGTTTCCCACCAAGGATATGTTCATAAATTACTGACCGGGCGGAATGATGCCCGATTCGAAAAAATTCGTCAGACTGACGGTCTAAGTGGTTTTTTGTCACGGGATGAAAGTGAGCATGATGCTTTTGGGGCAGGTCACGCGGGCACTGCACTTTCCGCTGCATTGGGTCGTTGTATTGCTCGGGATCTTAATGATGCAGGTGATCATGTGGTTGCCGTCGCAGGAGATGCTGCCTTTACATGTGGGATAACTTTAGAGGCTTTAAACAATATCGCCAGTTCAACCAAACGTTTTATTTTGGTTCTTAACGACAATGAATGGTCGATTGCAAAAAATGTTGGTGCTTTTTCTAAATATTTTAACGAGTTAATAACCAACCCTGCATATACCCGTTTGCATAAAGATGCGGAAAATTTCCTGACTCAAGTACCTGGTGGCCCATCTCTCATGAAATTCCTTTCTAAGGCAAAACGGGACACCAAGGAATTAATTGCCCCCTCAAGTATTTTTGAGAAACTTGGCATTCGCTATCTTGGACCGATTGATGGGCATGATGTAAAATCCTTGGTCCGCTTTTTCGAGTTTGCAAAAACTTCAGACGAGCCCATCGTTCTTCATCTACTTACCCAAAAAGGTAAAGGGTTCCCAATTGCTCTGGAAGAACCTGAAAAATGGCATGGTTCAGGACCTTTTGATAAAGAAACTGGAAAAGGAAAAGTATCTTCCCCCACTGCTCCACCCAAGTATCAGGATGTGTTTGGAGAATGCCTCTCCAATCTTGCATCCAACAATAAAGACATTGTCGGAATAACAGCTGCAATGCCTAGTGGCACTGGCTTGGACGCACTCCACAAATCAATCCCGGAACGTTTCTTTGATGTTGGTATTGCCGAGGAACATGCAGTCCTTCTCGCAGCCGGTATGGCAACGGGTGGAAAATTACCCGTCTGTGCTATCTACTCAACATTTTTACAACGAGCCTACGACCAAATAATTCATGATGTATGTCTTCAAAATCTGCCAGTTACATTCTGTCTTGATCGTGCTGGTTTATCCCCGAATGACGGCCCAACACACCATGGATTATTTGATTTATCCTACCTACGTTGCGTACCGAACAGTATAATTATGCAACCGAAAGATGAAGATGAACTTCAGGACATGATGGCCACTGGCATAAATTCGGGTTCTCCAAGTTTTATTCGTTACCCACGAGGCTCGGGCATTGGTGTAAAAAGAAAAGAAACGCCCAACACCTTGAATATAGGAAAGGCTGAAGTTCTACGGAAGGGCTCTATTTGTTCAATATGGGCAATTGGCGACTTTGTACAAACAGCACTCTACATTGCTGATCATCTGAAAGAAAAATACGGTATTGAAATCACAGTTGTTAATGCACGCTTCATCAAACCTATTGATGAATCTTTACTCTTAAAGCAGGCAGGTTGTCATCAAAGTATTGTGACTTTTGAAGACAATGTGCTCATGGGGGGATTTGGATCAGGCATTATGGAGGTTTTAGAAAAAAATCAAATATTTCTGCCGATAAAAAGATTTGGTTGGCCAGATCGTTTTATTGAACATGGAAACTCTGTTGAGGAATTAAGGAGTAAAGTTGGCTTAGACAAGGAAAGCTTACTCAGCAAGATTGTAAATTACCTTTCAGTTGAGGACCAGATCGCTGCTCCTATTTTCGCCTAATCTATCGCGTTTATCCTCAGTATAATTCCGTTTACACTAATCGTAATTATACCATCTACCTTCGCTGTATAGATGAAGTACATTTGGTAAATCACTCTCTTTTCTCCGAAAAAATGTCCATTCATTAAGAAGTGAATTAAACAAATACCCCTGTCCTTTTGTGGAATCCCAATTTGTCGAATTTGTCCAAAACCAACCCCATTTTTCAGTCCAAAACCAAACACCTCCAACAAGATCACCAGTTCCAAGATAAACCCATCCAAAGTCTTGGTGGTAAGTCCATAAGTTATCAAAAGACTCAAAATATCCGAACCAATTAGTTCGCCAACTTCCTATATTCAGAGAGGTTGTTTCTTCCAAAATCTTTGGTTGAATTGTAACAGAAAACTTGATCGTATCTTCATGACTCGTATTGTGATCAATAATTTTACTGACAAAAATTTCAACTTGAGAAACACCTAGGTCATATTTTCCGGGCGTTCCTTCAATTTGAAAAAAGTTATCAGAAATTCGATTCAACGTCATCCAAGAAGGAATACTTTTCGCCAGAACCAAAATTTTACCTGGTGAAGAATCAATTAAACTAAATTGGGACCGATAAGGTTGAAATTGGGAACTGTACAAAACCGGTTCACCAACGATTGAAAATGCAGAGACTGCATCTATTACCTGCAAATCCCATTCGGCAAATAGAGTAGGCAACCCTTCCGAAAAAAGTGCGAATTGTACTTTTTCGGGTAGACTCGTTACAGATGGGCTTCTTCCCCATACTAAACCTTTACCATTTTCAAAAATTTCAATATTTAACCAATTGGGCTTTTGTATAACTTGCAAGTCAACATCGGCGCCACTTGGCCAAGGCCCTGAAGTAAATTCATATTCATACATTTTCGAAGTAAGAATACTCGTAATAGGTTCGGGGGATAAAACAGGGAGCACATTACTTCCACCCCACAATGAAACGAAAGAACGGGGAGTCCTATCAGAAGATGAGGTTACCTCTCCAAAAACAGAAACCTGCCCCGTCACTACACCACTGATTAAGAAATGGCCATCCATCAAACTGGAAATCTTTAAAAGTGAATCTTGTCCATCTCCTCCAACTTGATAAGCATCTAAAGTTTTCCCAGAATCGCCCGAAATATTTGCAATAAATCCATCTCTTTTACCCCGGGTGGTAAAAGTTTTTGACCCAAGCACTATTGAATTATCAAAAGTCCCAATAATATGGGTCTTCTGGTCAGAATAGCCGATTAATGAATTAATTTCATCATTACCTGCTCCTCCGTACGAATTTAGAGAAATGCAATGCCCAGATTCACTTAAAACTGCAATAAAACCATCCTGTTTACCATTGCTTTGCACTTTTCGATTTCCCCAACGAAATACATTTTGAAAATTCCCGGCTACAT
>CBFIBI010000007.1:45879-57817 GCA_965660725.1 Opitutales bacterium | reverse complement strand
CCCAGTTGAATTGGTTATGGGTGGACTCTGTATCATATTCAAAATACTACGCCTGGGCGGCAATGGATAATGATTGGATTTACTTTGATTTCCAATCAGAGACCGGACCTAAAGTTTATCATTTTAACAACGAAACTTGGAACGATTTTGATAAAAGTAAGGAAGAATCTTTAACAGAAACCTTATTTTAAAAGATTAAGAAAGATCAAGAATCGTCCTTCGTTCCAAGGCATTCTTCAGGGTCATTTCGTCTGCAAAAGTAACGCCTCCCCCACTGGGTAATCCAAATCCAATTCGACTAACTTTGATTTTCGCTGTGCCAACAATCTCATCCTGTATGTAATTACATGTAGCTTCGCTTTCCAAATCATTGCCAAGGGCTAAAATCAATTCAGTGGTAATTCCATTAGAAAGTTTGTTTTTTAATGAATCAAAATTTAACTGCTCTGGACCTACATCTCGCAAAGGAGAAAGTTTGCCCTGAAGAACATGGTAAATTCCCCGGTATGCACTCGAGCGCTCGATTGCAAAAAGATCAGGCACACGTTCAACTACACAAACAATTTTAGCATCCCGAGCAGAATCGCTACAAATTGTGCACTCACCTCCTTCAGAAAGATTTCCACATTTTTCACATGGGCCAATTGATTCACCGGCACACTTCAAATTTTGGATCACTAAATCCATTTTATCTTTTTTTTCAACGAGAAGATGAAGAGCAATTCGTTCAGCTGAGCGAAAACCTAAACCAGGCAGGCTCTTGAGCGAACGAACTAACTGGTCGTAACCGGGGGTCACAAAGTGAATCGATTAAAAAAGTCCGGGCATCTGCATACCACCGGTTAGTCCACTCATAGCTTCGTCACTTTTCTTCTTCGCTTTTTCAGTCGCATCTTGGATCGTCTGGAGGATTGCCTCCGAAACAAATTCTGCATCTTCTTTTAAAAAATCAGGATCCAATTCAAAACCTTTGAATTCACCTTGTCCAGAAATCTTAACAGAAACAGCACCGCCCCCTCCTGAGACTTCAATAATTTCTTCAGCTAGAAGAGACTGAGCCTCTTCCATTTTCTGCTGCATTTTTTGAGCTTGTTTGAGAAGTTTTCCAACACCAACCATATTATCAAACCTACAGAGTTAAGAATTAGCTAAGATTGAATCATAGCCGAGTTGGAAATTAGGAAATTTGGGTGCCCAAGATAATTCGTCTAAAATTCGGTTGCTTGAAATTTTTCGATTTGGAGTGTTTTCCACATCATCCTCATTAAAGACAGGTTGGTTGGCATCTAACTTGTCAGCTAACCAATTAGCTATCTGTCCACGAGACGCATGACTGCCATCAGAAACGTTATAAATTCTTCCAATATTAGTGTCTTCAGATTCGAGGCAGGCAAGGATTGCACTTACTGCATCATCTCGATGAACGAGATTAAGAATTCGGTCAGAATTTCCATCAAAAGGGTCGGTATTTTTAACTTTATTTAAAAACAAATGCCTGCCAGGTCCGTAAATGCCAGCTAATCTCAAAATAAAACTTCGAGTAACAGATGCTGGAGGCGGAAAACATTTTTGTTCTGCAGCAAGTAGCAACCCTCCTTTTTCAGAAACTCCATTGCATGATGCGGTTTCATCCACCAGCCTTTTTTCAGTCTGAGGATAAACCGAACAACTACTGGTAAAAACGAAACTATTTACCTTCCCTTGCCCAACCCATTTAATAACCGAGTCCTGACCCTCTACATAAGACTGAATATAACCCTCAGTATCACTGGAAGCTGCACCAACGCAATTTACAACAAAATCCTGATTAGAATCTAATTCATTGTGCCAGTCTTCATCCTGCAAGTTTGCTTGCACCACATGGCTAAGACCTAGGGAATCAAGCTTAGACGAAGTTTCAGGATTTCGGGTAAGTGCAGATACAGTCCAACCTTTGCTAAGGCAAACTTCTGCTAAGGCAGAGCCCACATACCCACATCCTAATATAGTTATAGACTTACTCACTTGTGATTTTATACCCAAATTTTATGATAAAAGTCAAGTTTGACTAACTCTTGAAGATCTTGCTTGTATCTACTCCAATTTTAAGAGTAGATGCAAATCATGCATATTTTATTTGTTTGCTGGGGAAATATTTGTCGCTCACCTGCGGCGGAAGCAACCTTTAGAAAGTTACTAAAAGAAAAATCGCTGGAAAAAAAAATCACCTGTGATTCAGCTGGCACTATTGGTCAGCACACCGGTAATCCACCGGATCCGAGAATGCAAAAAGCTGCCAAGGCAAGAAATCTTCCCATAGGAGGAAGTGCACGAATGGCCAATGATCAAGATTTCCATAAAGCCGACTTGTTGCTTACCATGGATCACTTCAACTATTCAGAACTATCGAAACTTGCGCCCGAACCTGCATTCAAGGCAAAGATCAAACCTTTTTGCGATTATGTAAGACCAGATGTCGACGAAGTGCCAGATCCTTACTACGGAGGAGCATCTGGGTTTGAAAATGTTTTAAATCTACTTGAAGAAGGATGTTATAATCTGCTCAAGGAATTAGAACATAATATGTCTTCAAATGATTAAATCTTTTTCTGTTGGAAGAGCTCGAACAAATTTCAAAATCGATTCAGGCTTCAACTGATGAGCTATTCACTATAACTGGGTATTCACCAGTATCCGGCGGATGCATAAATCAGTGCTTTCGTATTAACACCGATACGTCAAAATCTTTCTTTCTTAAAAAGAACAAAAGATCTTTTTTTCCCTTCTTTGAAGCCGAATTACTCGCTCTCCAACAAATAAAAGAAACTCAAACTATTTTCGTACCCGAAGCCATAAAGTGTGAAGAAGGATCATCTTTTTCTTATCTTGTTTTGGAATTTATTAAAGAAGGCACAAGTAACCCTGACAGGCAAAAGAAGATGGGACAACAGTTGGCAAAAATGCATAAGCATCCTAAACCTTACTTTGGTTGGGATATAGATAATTGCATCGGAGCCACTCCACAGCCAAATCCAAAATCAGAGGATTGGATCGGATTCTATCGAGATTTCCGCTTAGGTCATCAATTCGAATTGGCTCAAAATAAAGGAAAGTCGTTTAATGGATCAAAGGATCTGATGGATAATATCGATTTCTTTTTTAACGACTACCAACCTTCTCCGAGCTTGCTTCACGGAGATTTATGGGGAGGCAATTCGAGTTTCACGGAAAACGGAACACCATTCATTTATGACCCAGCATCCTATTACGGAGATCGGGAAACGGACATAGCATTCACTTACATGTTTGGTGGATACACCCCTGAATTTTACGAAGGATACGAAAGCACTTACCCACTTGACTCTGGCTTTTCTCAACGCAAAAGACTTTACAACTTATACCACGAATTGAATCACTTTAATTTATTTGGTGGTGGTTATGCCAATTCAGCACAAGCAAGTATCAATCAACTCACAAATCTAATACCTTGAAAGAAGACATAAATCAAATCCTGCTTAATCAAGAAACTATAGAAAAACGGGTTAAGGAGTTAGGGTACGCCATTGATGCACATTATCGTGGAAATGAAATAGTAATTATTACTCTGCTCGACGGAGCTATTGTATTCACTGCCGATTTAATAAGAAATATGGCAATTCCCCTTCGCCTCGATTGTCTGCGAGTATCAAGCTACGGGAATTCAACCGACCCAGAAACCGCTCCACGAATTCTGAGCTCCCTAAAAACAGATGTGTCAGGCAAGCATGTTCTTATTGTCGACGATATCTTGGATACAGGAAACACTCTGCAAAGAGTAAAAGATGAAGTTTTATCCAAAAATCCTGCTACTGTACATTCATGTGTTTTTTTAGATAAACCTGACCGCAGAGAAAATGGATTTACTGCAGACTGGTCAGGCTTTTCAATACCGGATGAATTCGTAGTCGGTTATGGCCTTGATTATGCGGGTAAATATCGACAACTACCCTATGTCGGCACTCTTAAACCCACTGTGTATAGCTAATCATTTCTTAAGACAACAAATCGTGAATAACCCAATCCGCAAAACTTACGAGTGGACACTCAGTCTTGCCAAGAAAAAAACGGCAAGCTATTGGCTGGCAATTATATCGTTTGCTGAGGCTAGCTTCTTTCCCATACCACCTGACATTCTCCTTGTTCCACTTTGCCTCGGAGCCATTCGTAAAGCACTTTTTTTCGCGACTGTTTGCGCAATAGCCTCTGTTCTGGGGGGCTTGGCAGGTTATGGTATAGGGTATTTTGCATGGGACGGATTACAGGAATATTTTTATCAATTTGTTCCTGGTTTTACAGAGGAGAAGTTTTCCAAAATTGCAATTTGGTATGAAGAATGGGGATGGCCACTAGTATTCCTCGCAGGATTTTCGCCCATTCCCTATAAAATATTCACTATTGCTAGTGGGGTTTTAGGAATGGCACTTCTACCCTTCACGCTTGCATCTGCAGTAAGTCGCTCTGCCCGGTTTTTCTTGGTTGCTATTCTCATTGCAAAATTTGGTGAACCCATGAAAGCCCAGATAGACAAGCATTTTAATAAACTTGCCTTACTTTTTGGGATACTTTTAGTGTGCGGCTTTTTAATTCTGAAGGTAATACTCAAGCACTGAATAGAGCCACTTCACGGTTCATTTAATTCCAGTTTCTCCTTCGGAAAAACAACGACGGCATAGAGAAATATAACGTTCATTCCCCCCAATCTCAATTTGCTCACCATCGGTTTCCATTTTTCCATTCTTATTAATCCGTGCGTTCATTGTTGCTTTTTTACCACAGTGGCAAATTGTTTTTATTTCTTTGATCTCATCTGCCCAAGCCATTAAGAACTGGCTCCCTTCAAATACCTCTCCCAAAAAATCAGTCCTGATTCCATAACTCAAAACAGGTATATTTAAAGCATCCACCACTTTTGTTAATTGCTGAACCTGTGCTCTACTTAAAAATTGTGCTTCATCCACAAAAACACAACCCAGTACATTCTTTGAATTTTCAACATCTATGATTTCAAATAAGTTATCCTCTGAATCAAATGTTAATGCTTCATTTTTGATACCGATTCGAGAACAAATAATTCCCTCCCCTTCCCTATTATCCAATTTTGCAGTGAATAAAAGTGCCCTCATTCCCCTTTCAAAATAATTATGATTCGCCTGCAACAAAGCAGTCGACTTACCAGCATTCATCGACGAATAATGAAAATATAGTTTTGCCATAATTTTCCTACGGCAAAGATTAATATCCTGCAGTAATAAAAATCAAACTTCTTCTGTTTGTAACCGTTCCATATACTCAGTCACATTACAAGTAAGCATTCGGGTTTTGTTAGGAGATACTTCCAACACTTTATTAACTACTCCATCCATAAATGATCGATCATGGCTAACAATCAGAGCAGTTCCGTCAAAAAGATTTAGGGCTTCCTGCAAGACCTCCTTACTTCGAATATCCAAGTGATTGGTTGGTTCATCCATGATAAGAAAATTACAGGGTTTCATTAATAATTTTGCTAAAGCAACTCGATTTCTTTCCCCACCCGATAGAACAGATGTTTTTTTAAACACATCATTCCCGCTAAATAAAAGTGCTCCCAGTGCTCCCCTTGGATTAGCATCTGGATTGTCATGCAGTACCTCTTCCACTTCTGAAAGAACATCATTATCTGGATTCAACTCTTCGGCTTGGTGCTGTGCAAAATACCCTATTACCGTATTAACACCAATTTCTCGATTCCCTTCCTGATAAGGTTCCACACCGGCAAGAATTCTGGCCAAGGTTGATTTCCCCGCACCATTCACTCCAACCACAGCAATTCGATCCCCTTTTTCGATCCGAAGATCCAATCCGTTAAAAACCTCAAGTTCATCATATGCTTTTCGCAAACCTTCAATTTCAACTACCTTATGACTTGCTGGAGGAGAAGGCGGGAAACGAAAATAGATCTTTTTCTCATCAGCTTCCGGTTTTATTATTTCCATTTTTTCGAGTGCTTTAATCCGACTTTGCACCATGGCCGCTTTTTTTATATTTGAGCGAAACCTGTTAATAAACTCTTTCTCTTTTTCAATCTCTTTCTTTTGGCTGACATAGGCTTTTCTCTGCCTCTCTTTTCGTGCCGCACTTTCCTGCAAATAAAAAGAATAATTTCCTTTATAATTAATCAGGTTTCCCATCTTTAATTCCATCGTCCGCTCAGTCACATTTTCCAAAAAGGCACGGTCATGTGAAATTACTAAAATTGAGCCCTGATATCTTTTTAAATAATGCTCAAGCCAATTCTGTGCAACCACATCCAAATGGTTGGTTGGCTCATCCAAAATTAAAAGCGAAGGTCCCTGAAGAAGAAGCTTACCCAAAGCAATTCTCATTTGCCAACCACCGGAAAACTCCGCGATAGGTCGATCCATATCTTCTTTGGAAAAACCCATTCCTGCAAAAACCCGGTCAATTCGAGCATTCATTTTTTCTGGTTCGTAAGATGCTAATTGCTCTTCCCACGCACCCATTAGATCGATTAAATCATAAAATTCTTCCGTATCGGGCTCCATTTCACCGAGCTCCGTCTCTGCCTCATTAAGTTTTACTTCCAATTCCTTCGCATCTGCAAAAGCCTTGCTAGCCTCATCCCTAAGAGATCCTTCTTTTACTGAAATACCATCCTGTGGCAAATATCCGACTGTTGCATAATCAGGCTTTTCGATGCTACCCGAATCCGGTATTTCCTCACCCATAAGTAAACGCAAAAGTGTGGTTTTCCCAGACCCATTAGACCCAACCAACGCAATACGATCCCTTGGACCAATGGTTTCAGAGATCTCGTTGAAAAGCGTTTTTGCCCCGTAGGCTAATGTCACATCCTTGATTAAAAACATAGCAATTCGATAAAATCGACCTTATGAAAAACGGCAACATCATAGTCAGCAAAATTGAAATACAAAACTTTTAATAACCTCAAATCTAACCAAGCACTTTCCCAACAGATTTTCTCAATGCGATACAAATGGGCAAAATTGCAACCACAGTGGCAATTCCTAAAACAGAGAGTAAAAAAGAATTTTCCGAGAAAAGGTAAGGGTTATGAGAATCAAGATTCAATAGACCTGAATCGAAACCCGCTTTTTTAAAAACAAAAGAATGAAATGATTGAGCCAGTTGACATGCTCCGAAAAAAGAAAGCAGAAGAAGGATAAGACCCTCCAAAAGATAGCGTATGATCAAATGAATGGAATGAAGCCCAAAGCTTTTAAATAAAGCCGTGGCGAAAATATTCTGGCGATACTCAAAAACTGAAATTGAACCAAAAATTAAAACGATTAAAAGACCCACAAAACCACCACCAATCGCCTGTGCCTTCATTCGAATATCTTTTATGCCATCTAATTCACCAACCCATTTGATTGGACTTGAAATCTCATACCGGTCAAAACCTTCGTTTTTCAGCAAAGCTTCAGTTGTCTCAATTATTTTTTCCAAATCAACTGAATCATCTGATAAAAATAATACAGTTTCCTGAATGGAAAATCTCTCAAAAGACTTTGCCATAGATTCTGGAATAAAAAGGACAGGGTCATTCATACTAATATAACGAAGAACACTCGGGGGCTTGATTACCTCCGCATCATAAAAAAAGTTCAATACTTTTACCCGTTCCATCATTGCTTCAGGATATCCATATGCGGCTAGAAAAACCGGTTTCCTGATTCGGTCTAATCCCATTATTGAATTAAGTCCGCTTATGGAATAATCACTGTAAATAATAACCTTCGCTCTTTTTTCGTTCGACAATTTAGCATTCACATAAAGCGAGGAAAACGGAAGATAAGTTCCCAGTTCACTCAAAGATGATAAAAGTTGATCGAGGGACGGTCGAACCTCGGTCTTACTCAGTCCGGTGGATCGCAAAATCATTGTATTTAAACCAAAACTTTCGATCTTTTTTTCCACCGCTTTTTCTGTCATAACAAAACTTGCCTGCATGAATAAAAAAAGTAGGCATAAAGAAATAGCTATTAAAATCCGGGCAAATACAGCTCCCGGAGTTTCAAACCACCTCTTTAAGATGTCTTTCGACAGGTAAACGAAGATTAAAATCAATGATCTCATCTGCAATTTCCTCTAAGCGATGATCGTGACTGGAAAGAATACAAATACAATTTTTAGGCAAAGATGTATCCAAAAGTTGTTTAATTACTTTTGTATTATCATCATCCAAACCTGATGTGGGTTCATCCAAAAGTAAAACCTTTGGGTTTTTAATAAGAGCTCGTGCAATCGCCGCTCTTTGCTGTTGACCACCAGAGAGGGAACCCGGCTTCTTTTTTCTAAATTCTGTCAAGCCAAGCTTTTCAAAAAGTAAATCACTTCGTTCTTTTGTTTGCCTGCTCGGCATCCCTGCCAAGCTGCCTACCAAGTTCATATTCCCGGACAGGTTAGCTAGAGGTAGCAAATTTAATTGTTGGAAGACAAAACCCAGTCCTTCCCGCTGGAACTTCTTACCTGGTCTATGCCATGGAACGGGTACCTCGATGTATCCTTTTTGTGGATGTAAATATCCGGCAATTAATTTTAAAAGGGTTGATTTCCCACAACCGGAATAACCTTTGATCAATGAAATGCCCGATGAAAAGGAATGAGAAAAAGAATCAAAGACAAATTCTTTCCCATATCTAAAGGATAAGTCTGAACATTCAATGGTCTCCATATCGGTCCCTACTCGACACCTTTTTCCAAGGTTGTTTTTTTTGCAATTGCCACCGAATAAAGCCCGATATCCAATAGATCATACTCAGGACACACTTGAGCCACGAGCCCCTTCCAACTTTCTCTTCGAAAAATATCAGGACCTAAAGATACCAAAAGAAATTTCGGGACCATGTGGGCAGATCTTGAAAGTTTTAAATATAGCATACCATCTGTCCGACCACCCAATTGGTTTCTTAAAGCTAAATTATCCTGCTGATCAAATTTAAAGGAATAAATTAATTCTTCTCCGCCAGAAATTTCCTTACTTAAACTTTTTAAATATCTACCAGTAACATTTCCCTTAGGAGATTTTACCTCTAATTCTAATTTTTGTTTATTATACAATCTCCAATCTGGATCAACAATTGGAACTTGCCCGTGCAATTCTCTTAAATCCCTTACCAATGCAACATCCATCCCAGCCTGTATGTAATTTTTTTCGCCCTCCACATAGGGAAAAAGAAACTCAATTTCACCATCAAAAGGTACAGTCAAATAGGCTTCCTGCATCCTCATTTCAAACTGCATTTTTCTAAGTTCAAATTTCTTCTTAATTTCCCCTAATTCCAATTCTTCTTTTCTGACTGACTCAACATAGGAAAGCATCTCCTGGACCTGATTTTCATGGTTTGATAAAGTCTCTAGATAAACTTTTAACTCCTCTGTCTGATTAACATCATCTTTTTTGGACGACTGAAAAAGCTCCCTGTATTTTTCTGGATTTTCCAGCATCTGCTCAGCTAAGGATCGCTCGCCTTCGATCTTGGATAATTGATTTTCAAACTGTTCAATCTGAGACTGCCTTTGTAAATGCCACTGCGGGATATCTTTTTCCTTAAGTAAAGATTCACTCATCCGCATCAACTCCTGATCAATCTCCAATCTGTCCGTATCAATCCCTCCCAGCCTATCCCCAAGTTTAAATTTTCCCGATTCATAAGGAACAAATAATTCAAAGAGACCAGTCGAACCCGCTTTCATTTTATATTCGCGCAGAGGAGTTACCTTAAGTGAGACCTTTCCCAAGAGTAATCGGTCACTCTGCTTAAATCCAGATGGATTCATAACTGGAACAGGTTTTTTTGTGGGCTGAGCTATTAAGAATGAAAAGCAGATTTTTAAAGATAAAAATACCGACAAAATTCTAAATATTAAATTATTTGACCTTACAAATTTAAGATTAATTTTCATTTTCAATTTCTTCCTCTTCCATCCATCCTTCCTCATCAAGAAGCCAAAAGCCACCCTCAAGTCTTGCTCTTTTTAACTGCAAACTGGAAACCCGACCAATTAAGACAAATCTTTTTTCCAAGTAGACCCGAATTTCATTCAATTCCGTACTTCTAGGTTGGGCATCCAAAGTTTCCAGTCTTAGCTTGGCCAATTCCAATTCCCTTTGTACGAGTATCAACTCCTCCTGTGCTAAAAATGCCCTCTGAATTTGCTCACGAATTTGCTCACGCATAAATCGATCCTGAAATTCAATCTGCCTTCTGACATTTTTTAGCTGTCGGGTTACCCGTAAACTCGTATCAATCGAAAAGCCACTACTTGCCTGAAAAACAAGATCGTCTGCCGAGAAACCAGTCTCCACACCATTGCCCACCCGATAAAGAGGGGGACTACTCACTCCCAGATTGAGATCAGGGAAGTATCTTAGCTTGGTGGAAAATTCAGTTAAGCGCAATGCTTCCAAATCAGCGGCCTGCTTCTGCCGAAGAAGAACACCAAGTTTGTCTGTTCGATTTAAATCCAATGGATTATCAACATAAGTAAGTTCAGGAATTCCATCCGCCAATAATTTCCAATCATATTCAAAATTTCCCAAAATTTTTGATATCGTCTGAGATAACTGATTTTCAGAAATCCGCAGATTAAAAGCCTGTTGTTCAATCAGGATTTCTTCGGGTGTACTGGCTAATAACTCAGCCGGTTTTTTATTCTCACTCGCACTCCAAAGTTGAGTCTTTTCAACATTCTCTTTTCGCGTTTCAAAGTCTGAATACTCGAGAAAAAGTTCCCGCAATCGAATGATGAGTTGTCTTTTTTTAAGCTTTAAATCCCATCCGGCCTTTATTTCGGCCAATAATGCTGTATATTTTCTTGAGTATAAATTAATCAAACCCGGGAAATTAATCGTCGAAAAAACATTAAATCGAATATCCTCGGAATCAACCGAACCGACCTCGGATAATGCCTTTGATAAACTTGCAGATAATCTCAAAGTGGGAACAAGATCCCAATAAATTTGTGCCCGACTCTCCTTCGCTCGCTCTAAAGAATCCTTTGCTTGTTGAAGTTCGAGATTATTTTCCATCATAATCTTCTTCGCTTCTCCCCAACTTAATTCTTTAACCTCTTTATTTTCAGACTTGTTATAAGTTTCCGAATATATCTTTTCAACCCGAACATACTGCTTATCTAAGTTCTGACGTACACTCTTGCATCCAGAAAAGAAACAAGTCCAAATAAAGAAAAAATATGTAGTTGAGTTTAGCTTCATGAACAAAAAGACCCGTTCGATCTTAACGAACGGGCCTTTTAATTAAAATACGAAATTCAGATATTATTTTGCAGCAGAAGTGCTTTGCTTGCTTGTTTCAAGGTATAATGAAACATTTGTTACTGCATTGAAAGTACCAGTCTCGGGTTTGGTATCAGGATATTCTTTACCTGTAACAGTATCAACAGATTTCCCTCCCGGATTATCCTCCCTTTTACCATTATAAAAATCGGTAAAGGTCAATTTCATGCTAAATTCATCTCTCATTGTATTTCCCAAAGAATCAGGATAATCAGCGTCATTTTGTATCCACTCAGATACTACCGACACTTCTCCAATATTACTTCCTGCAGATGATGGAGGAGTATAATTGTAACTGAAGTTGCCAGTCTCTCCGTCGTCCATGTCGTAGTACACTCCAGCACCGCTGCTCGTAAAATAAACAAGTGTAGACTCTACAGTACCGCTCCATGTTGTATTCGCATCGTTGGTAATCAACATAGCTGTTCCGACAATATATTTGTTCCACTCTTCAGAAGTAGGAGCACCACTTAGGTCTGGCAAATCTTCGGTCTTAACATTCTCGTTTCTTACAGTACCAGCGTCAATAGCCACAGTAACTTTAGCTGGTAACTCTTTTACCTCATCGTTGACTTCGACCAAGTCAAGCACAGCTTC
>CBFIBI010000007.1:0-45869 GCA_965660725.1 Opitutales bacterium | reverse complement strand
ATCAATAAATCCCTCACCACCTCGATCAGTAAAACTAAATCCAAGGTCAATTTTCTCGTTATTAACAGTAATTGAAATTACCAATCGTTCACCCTCAACTTGCTCGGATATATTTAAATTGGCAAAACTTCCAGTAGGATAGCTTCCGTCAGTAGAAAAGTTTGTATAATCAAGGGTAACACCATCCAAATTAAATACCAAAGTCGGATTAAAACTAATTGTTTTGCCAGGCAAACCAGAGTTACCAACAGAGCTAGGAGCTGCTGCAACAACTGCAGTTTGAGAAGCCGCAGCTGTAGTTGCAGTGTCTTCGTCATCTAAAAGACAACCAGTGAAAAATAAAATATTAGATAATAATAGAATTGAAGTAAGTTTCATAATAAAGAGCGGGCTAACGTTTAAAAATAAATTAAATCAAGCTATATTCAGATTATTTTGCAGTTAAATCATAACTTTTTAGCTCTAGGGTTACATCAGTAACTGCCTCAAATGTTCCACTACCAGGTGAAGTATCTTCCCAAACTTTCTCACCCTGTTCGTTAACCTCCATACCTTGATCTTCAGACCATGTTCCGCTAAAAAAATCTGTAGTAAACTGCAAATCAAGATCGGCCTGCCAACGAGTCATCTTCCCATCATAATTTGCATTAGCGTAGTACTCACCCTTGTAAAACATTGTTCCTTTTTTTTCTTCATCTTTAACATACACATAGGTGAAATTATTGATATTCCCACTATCACTCCCCGTTAATCCGTATTCAATACCTGAAGTCGAGGAAGTTAAATAAATCATGGATTTATCTCCATCAGATCCTACTATCAAAAATGCCTTACCCACAATATTTTTATTCCATTCATCAACATCCGGGGCACCTGAAAAGTCTTGGGCTTTTGGTTGGTCAGGGAGTTTATAATCTGAACCTAAATTCTTTGCGATATCACTGTCATGTCGCTTCAAAGGTTTTTCAAGCCTTTGTGTACCTATGAATTCAGTTAATTTTTTACCTTCGGGGGAAGCGTTGCTAACATCAACTCTAACATCTACAATCTCAATCTCATCGATGTACCCTTCATTACCAACATCAATAAAACTACCCATAACAATCTCGATATCATCATGGGCCCCACTATCAAAAGTAAAAGTGACTTTTAAACCAGTGGATACAGGCGAGTAAACAACTTTCAATGACTCATTAGATGCAACCGGAAAATCCCCGGTTGTACTGTTCTCGTAAACTGCAGTCTCTCCATTTATCGTAAAAGTAGGATTAAGTTTTAATTCAAAGTTATTGACAAAAACCTCTTTAGCTGTGGTTGCATCATTTATTGTTGCAGAGCCTAAAGATGATGAAGAACTGCTGGAGGATACGGTATCATCATCGTCAAAGAGACAGCTTGTTAACAATAGTATAAAAATGGAAATGAGAGAGATATGTATTTTCATAGTAACAAATAAGTAAAAAAAAAAGAAAATTCTCCTAATTTTCAATAGCTTGTCAATAATCTTTTGAACTGAATTATAAACTTATAATCTAATAAGTTCAGGTTTTTTTCGGACGAACTTCATGAAATACATCGTAAATTGTGACATAGTTGTTTCAAAAATTATTTTTTACACCGTAATCTTCTAGTTCAAAAGAGATCAGTCTTCATAAAATCTAAGACCTCCTTCAGCAAATCCTGAAAGGGTAACTTTATTGGTAAAAAACAAGTACCACTTGTTACGGTTTACTCATCTTTTGTTCCCATGAAATGAACACCAAAACCAGCCGCTTTATCAAAAAACTTGAATAATAATTGCTACATACATGGTTTATCAGATTCATAAGTAGCAATGGCCTTTCCATATGAATCTGTTTGAAAATTATAGAAATCCCCGACTTAATTTCGTAAAGTAATGAAAGGCTTCTTGTATCATTAATTTTTAGAACTTATAGTTTAAGCTTTTCTTTAAGATTCTCCAGATGTTTCGAATTTCACTTATTTTATTTTGTTTATTGAATGGTTGTACAGTGCCTGATTTGGATAAGAAAGAAGTTTTGGATCAGGCTAAAAAAGAGGCCATTGATCTTTCTCATCTAAAGAAAGAATTCATGTATGGAATGATGTGGCTATTAGTGGATGAAAATAATGAAACCTTCACAGGATGGGTAAAGGAATCCTATTCGAAAAATAATTTAAAATCGTTAGGCTACTTAAAAAACGGGCAAAAAGAAGGAACTTGGCTGAAATGGCACGAGAACGGTAGCATTATGTCAAAATACAGATGGGAACAAGACCGATTATCCGGACCTTACCATAAATGGTTTAGGAACGGGCAAATTGAGGCGACCGGTCAAACACTTGATGGTGAGATGAATGGCGAATGGAAAGAATTTTACTCCAATGGCCAAATTCATGCCATTACATTGACGGACATGGGAAGATGTATATCCAAAAAAGTTTGGCAAAACGATGGAAGAAAATGTCCAGTTTCAAAATTAGAAAATGGAAATGGTATATACCTTGAATACTTTGAAGACGACAAAGCACCCATTAAAAGAAAATTTAAAAATGGATATCAAATAAAAGATTCACTTTCTGAGGGCAGGTAAGTCACGAGTTACTTCTTTTCCATTTTTATAATAGATACTAGGCAAAGACTTCCCATCTGCATTGAACAGTATCCACTCCCCTTCCTGCTGACCCTTAAAATAATTACCAACAACTTTAAGCTTACCATTCTCGTACCATGAACGAAAAGAATTGTGCATGCGATCATCCATGTACCAACACTCCCGCTTTAATTGTCCATTAGGAAACCATGAATATGAATAACCGTTTTTTACTCCATTCACAAAAGTAGTTTCGGATTTTTTAATTCCATTCTCATACCACTCAACAATTACTCCATTCTTCCTAGGCCCGATCTTCGATAATATTACAGTATCTTTCAACGCATCATCTACGAAAACTTGACCAGAATCCTCAACTTCCTGAATTGATTGATTGTCTTCTTTTTCCTCTAGCATTACCTCAAGGTTCAAAGGCTCATATTCCTTTTCCTTACCGCAACTGCAAAGCAAAAATAATAGTATTAATATCCGCACGGAGAACCTGTTTAGCAGGAAAAAATTGTCAGTCAACCCAACCCATTAAAAAACTATATGTTTATTAGGTGTGTAACATCCATTATGAAGAACTTTTTCCGCTATAGAGGGAAGTTAATTCTGAATAACTAGTATTCGCACACTCCATCTTCCCACAGAAAAAGAAAGCGAATGCTGAAAAGAATCACTGGGTAAATCCTGCGTATAAAAATCAGAGGCTCCGGCTGATCCGTGCCCTCCGTACTCGGACGAGTCAGAATCAAAAATCACCTGCCAACTGCCCGGATGTGGGCATCCCCAATTTCGATGTTTTAAGTGTTCAGAAAAATTGCAGGCTACTAGAAAAGTTTCCTCAATTGTCTCTCCGAATCTCAAAAAAGAAAGTGTCTGTCCATCTTGATCATTACAATCAATCCATCGAAATTTGTCTGCTTGATGATCGAATCGACTCCATCCAGAATGATTTAGATATAAATGATTTAAATCAGCGAGCATTTTTTGAAGACCGGAGTGAAGTGGAAAATCAAGAAGTGCCCAGTCCAACTCTCCATCACAATCCCATTCTTTCCACTGCCCAAATTCACCACCCATAAAAAGTGTCTTTTTTCCCGGCCAAGTCCATTGTAGTGCAAATAAAGCTCGTAAATTAGCCAACCGGTCGACTTCCTTTTCCATGCCCATTTTATTTGCGAGCGATCCTTTGCCATGAACGACTTCATCGTGGGAAAATGCCTGTACAAAATTTTCAGAAAATTGATAAGTTGCTCCAAAAGTTAAATGATTGTGAAGCTGTGGCCTTGATTTAGCATCAGCCTGAAAATATGATAATATGTCATGCATCCACCCCATATTCCACTTGAAATCGAACCCCAAGCCGCCCACATCTGGAGGTTGAGTAATTTGCGGAAAAGCAGTTGATTCTTCAGCAATTGTGATCGCCTGAGGATACTCCTGGTGAACCGCCTGATTCATCTCCCGAATGAATTGAATCGCCTCAAGATTTTCTTTTCCTCCGTATTTATTTGGAATCCATTTTCCATTTTCCCGTCCATAATCCAAATAAAGCATTGAGGCAACAGCATCGACCCGGAAACCATCCACTCCAAAACGATCAAGCCAACTAATTACACTCCCAATCAGAAAGCTTCTCACCTCAGCCCGGCCATAATTAAAAATTAATGTATCCCATTCAGCATGCTTACCCTGCCTCGGATCTTCATGCTCAAACAAACAAGTTCCATCAAATCGCCCGAGTGCAAATTCATCGCTTGGAAAATGAGCAGGAACCCAGTCAATTATCACACCAATT
Organism: Opitutales bacterium; assembly: GCA_965660725.1. GTDB lineage: Bacteria > Verrucomicrobiota > Verrucomicrobiia > Opitutales > Seribacteraceae > Seribacter. The sequence continues at coordinate 41,471 of CBFIBI010000007.1, read as the reverse complement.
CCAGCTTCTTTCAATGCATCCACCAAGACTTTAAATTCCTCCGGTGTTCCATACCTGTTTGTGGGTGCGTAAAATCCAGTAACCTGATACCCCCAGGATGCTCCGTATGGATATTCACTTACAGGAAGAAACTCGACATGAGAAAAACCCATATCTAATAAGTATTGAGGCAATTCTTTGGCTAACTCAAGGTAGCTAAATGAACGATTATCTATTGGATTATGTTTCCATGAACCCAAATGCATTTCATAGACCGAAAGCGGTTTTGACCGAGGACAAGAGGAATTTGTACCCATCACCCTGCTTTTTCCAAAGCTTCGGGATTGAATAATTGTTGCATTGCCAGGAGGAGGCTCAAATGAAAGTCCAAACGGATCCGTTTTTTCCCGAAGCACGCCATCGGCTCCAAGAACCCTGTATTTATATTTCTGTCCTACGCCGGCCCCCGGAACAAATATCTCTCTGCATCCTGAAGAACCCAAAGAACGCATCGGTAAAGAAGCAAAATGCCAATCATTAAAATCCCCTACCAAGTGAACACTTTGAGCAGATGGTGCCCAAACGACAAAACCCACACCTTCCACCCCCTGATGAACAGAGGGAAATGAACCGAGTCGCTCAAACGGTCTTAATTCTGAACCATTATTGAAAGAATCAAACTCCTTATTTTCAAAACTTGGCAAAAAAGAATAGGGATCCGACCATTCCACCTCTTCTGAACCACGAACTGATTTAAAAGAATAGGGAAAAACTTTTTGATCAGATTTCAGAACACCCTCGAAAAAGCCATCCGAATGAATTTTTTTTAGCGGATAATATTTGCCGGTTTCCTTATTTTGAAGTAACACCTTCTGGGCTTGTGGGTCTAATGCACGAGCGACTGCCCCCTTGCCCCCGCCCAATAAATGGAGTCCCAAGAAAGAATGCGGGTCCCCAAGTTTACCCGACAAACATAAATCTAATTCTTTTTGACTTAAAATCATCTCCACTAAAAAATGATAAGGCTAGTTGATCGGTTTGAAGAGAAGAAATCACGAAGAAATTCATTTCTTTCTTGTTAATAATTTACATCATCACATCTTAGGGACGAAGTGAAAACCTTTTTTTTCCCATTCCTTGTTATATTTCTGTTTCATTTTTCTATGGCACAGGAACCCGCTGAATCAGTTGCTTCATCTTCCAAAACTATTTTGGAGTCTGATAACGATGTGTACTTCGACGAAACCATTCAGAAATTGGTAGCTTCAGGCAATGCACGGCTTCAAAGCGGGAATATCCTGCTCACAGCAAATCGAATTGAATTTGACAGAAACCAAAGCATTGCTACCGCAAGTGGAAAAGTCATCTTAACAGACGGAGAAATTAGACTTTTGTCGAAGGATTTGAGTGTATCCTTGATCTCCGGAGACTTTAACGCGACGGATGTTAAAACAATGTTATACCCTTTGGCAATAAAGGCAGAGCAAATTGTGCGAAAAGATTTTGTCATCACAGGTATCGATTCCTCTCTCTATTTTTTAGATAAGGTAAAAAATGAACCTAACCTAAATTTAAAAACAGTTAAAATTAATCAAAAAGAAAACACCTTCGAAGTAGCGGGCATAGTAGCAAAGATTGGAGACCAATGGGTGGGCACTCTTCCATCTTTTTCAGGAAAAACAAAACATAACCCATGGAGGTACAAACTTAAGGCAGGTGATCAAAGGAATCTTGGTTGGTATCTTGGTGCCGGAGGCAAATGGGAACTGAATCCGACTATTGATTTTAATTTTGAGACAACATCCTACTCCAAAAGAGGTTGGCTCTTCTCTCCTGGTTTCAACTGGTCAGATCAAGAAAATGATACTTGGGGAGAAATAAGCACTGGTTGGATCAATGATCAGGGGAAAAAACTAGGAAATGACTTACGTGGGGTCCCAATAAATTCGGATCGTTCGTATGTTCGTGGTTACACTCTTAATCAGCTTGATCAAAATTGGCAATTTACCGGTCAATTTGAATACAATAACGACTCTGATGTGTATAGAGATTTTCAAAGAGACCAGTTTTACCAGAATCAATGGAACGATTCTTTTGGTGAAGTTTCTTACCAAAGTGATCATTGGACCTTATCGACTCTTGCCCGTTGGCAGGCTAATGAACATGAGTCCATTGTTGAGCAATTGCCTACAACCCGCTTCGACCTACATCCCATTGCATGGATGCATCCTGACCTATACCATAGGGTAACCCTTGAATTTTCTTCTTTTCGAAAAAAAGATGATTACGGAAATCTTTTTCAAGAATCAAAAAAATTTGATATGGGCTATGAAATCGTTCGTCCGTTTCGTCTGAGTAATGGATTTATCTACACCCCTCATTTTGCCTTTCGAAGGCAGGACTATTCCCTTGTAGGACACGATGCAAGCCGAACCTTTGGGGAGATTGCAAATGAATTAAGGTTTGAAGTTTTTGGAGACTACGATTGGAAAAATACAATCTGGGAAATTGATCAGTTACGTCATGTTATGTCCTTTTCAATATCCCACCGTTTGATCAACCGAATAAGTGCAGATCAACAAAGTAACATTCCAATTATTGATGATCCATTTATTGATATAAATCTTAGATCAATTGATTTGATGGACCATATTCAGGCTGACGGGCTCAAACCATACGAAGTTGTTCGCTTAGGATGGGAGAATGAATTCCTTACACGAGATGAAAGAAATACACGCTCTCTTGCTTCAATCGCTTTTTTTAACGATCTTTATTACGATGAAAAAGAATCAGATTCCGAATCTAAGGAGTTTTTTAGTGATTTAACATTATATCCTGCTCATTGGCTCTCCTTTAAGGCACAATCAAAGTTTGATCTCGATTCCGGAGACGCTGTAAGAAACAGTTTTAGTACAAGGATTACAGATGGAATAATTAATCAGGTCGAAATTGGATATTTTAAATATCTTACATTTTCGGATCAATGGCGTATAAATACAAGCCACAGAATGGATAATACTAAAAATATTTTGAGTACGATTGCATATGATGCTGAAAACGATCGTATCCCTTTTTGGCAGGCATCGATTGAATACAAAACCTCTCCATTTTGGACATGGATTCTTTCTGTTTCAGGTCGAGAAGGAACCGCTAAAGAAAATGAAATGGAAATTGCATTGAGTACACGAATATTTGCCTTCTAACAATTATTTAAATAAATTAACTCTTAGTTGACTAAAGTATAATTATTTAAATAAAGTATTTTTATGAGTAACCGCTTACCTAATTCTAAACTTCCTGTAAAAGATCCTAAAGTCATGGCTCACCTTTTTGGACTTGGACTTGATTGTAATGACGGTCACAAAAGAATAACCCAAGCCGACAAATTTTCAATTCTGGGTGGATCAGAGAATACCCATGACAAAATGACTGAAACATTGTTTAAAACCTTTGAGGACCTGTCCTTGAAAGGAAAGACTCTTGAATCTGCTTCGATGGAAGAAATTACTGATTTGATCCAGAAAAATACTCCTCAGGAATAAAACTTTCTCTTGCTCTCGACCGAATTTAATTTTTGACTGTTAAAATGTCTGAAGAAGGATTGCCCACCCCACCCAAACCGACTCTTAAGCTAACCCCTAAAGATGGCGTACCTGTTAAACCTGGAGACGGGGGGCCCAAGTTCCGAGTGACCCGCTCTCCATTCGCACCTAAGATAAAGCCATCTGATGGAACGCCCGCCCCGATGCCTGCTGGTGCAGCCCCTGCTCCGCAAGCATCTCCTGCACCTCCAGTTCCAACACCTGGCTCACCGACACTTCCCGGGGCTCCTTCTCCTCCGTCACCTGCTGCACCAACTTCTCCTGCTGCCCCTGCTGCAGGACCTGCGGGCCCTGCTCCAAGTCCTCTTCCTACCCCACCTTCTTCCGCTCCTGCACCCACACCAAGTTTACCAAAGGTAGCTCCACTTCCCAGTCCCAGCCCGGCCGCACCTGCTCCTGCTGCACCATCTTTATCTTCTCCTTCACCTTCTATTCCATCTCTGGGAGCAACCCCGGGCCCTACACCACTTCCAGGTGGTCCAAAGCCTTCGTTAGAGGCACCAAAAGGTGGCCCTACCTTATCTTCTCCCGGCTCGCCCCTACCGCCACCGGGTGGTGCTATGCCTTCCCCAGGAATGGGACTTCCGCCAGGTGGCGCTATGCCTGCACCTATGGGTGGCCCTCCGCCGGGAGGTCCCTCTCCCGCTGGTCCTCCGGTAGCGGAAAAGAAAAAACCGAGCATCCTTTTTCTCATCATCGACTTTCTTGTTTTCGGTGGTGCGGTAGCTGCGATGATACTTTTATTTCTCAACAGTTAAATTTACTATTAATCATTCACAAAAACATAAATGAGCGAACTCGTTAATCTTAATAAAGAAAGCTTCGAAAAAGTAACCTCTGCCAAAGACAAAACGCTAATTATTGACTTTTGGGCACCATGGTGTGGTCCCTGCAAAGCACTTACCCCAGTTCTTGAAGAGTTAGCCTCTGAAATGAGTGATCAAGTTGGAGTTTACAAGGTAAATGTGGATGATAATACTGAATTGGCTCAAGAACACGGAGTCCAATCAATTCCAACCATTTTAGTTTATAAAAACGGTTCGCTATCGGAAACCATTGTCGGTCTAAAAACTAAAGAAGAACTAGTCAAAATAGTTAATTCCTAAAGTTTTCTTTCTAACTTTTAGCCAACAACCAAGCTAACAAAGCTCCATATAAAACAATGGAGGACGATGTTAAACCCAGTACCGAACTAAAATCTTTTTTGGATTTAGCTCTTACCATCTTATAATTCAAAAATACACCCACTGGCCATAGAAAGAAAAGGAAATCCAATTTGTTATCAAGTATTGGACAAATGATACATGGAATACTGTAGCCTAAAAAGTATTGTAGCACACCGAAGTTCTTTCCAAGTAAAACAACTAATGTTCTCTTCCCTACATCTTTATCAGTAATTCGGTCCCGGTAATTATTTACAACCAAGAGATTATTAATTTGAAAGCCTACTCCGAGTGGAACGAGCCAATTTGGTACCCAAACCTCGTTACACGCAATAACAAGGACATAGTGTGTCGAGCAAATGGCAACAAATCCAAAAAAAATAATAACAAATAGATCACCTAATCCATTGTAGGCTAAAGGGTAAGGGCCGCCAGTATACCCAAAAGCACAAAGTACACTTGTAATTCCAACAAATAATAGCAACCGACTCGCTCCTGAATATTCCATTATAAATATTCCTATGCCGAAAGCTATAACCAAAATTATGAAAGCAAAATTCCTTAGTTTCTTTCCATCAATAAGCCCTGCTTCAGCCAAACGCTTAGGACCTAATTTTCTTTTCGAATCAGCCCCGGATAAATGATCAAAATAATCATTATAAAAATTGGTAGAAACTTGAATTAGTAAGGCAAAAATTAAACACAGTGAAATTAGAAAGTAATTCATTTCGCCAGTCTGCTGAAAAGACAAACATCCGCCTAAAGTAACTGGTATTACAGATGCGACTAAGGTTTTAGGCCGTGCAGCCAGCAACCAATAAATAGCACTTTTTCGAAACTTGCCTAGAGTCACCTATCGAGTAATAGCAATGGGAAACCGAAAATGAGTACGATATCGATGCGAAACTCTACGATAACCATCGACTCCTTTTGATGGATCAGGAATCTTATATGGCCACTGTATGTCAATCTGTAATGCAAGATATCCGTTACTTGGATGATGACGATGGCGATGCTCAAGCGGAAACTGAGAACATTTTATTAAAAAATACCTATCACCTTCTGGAATCCAGCGAGTTGACCATGGTTGTTGAGTCTCACTACCCGTCATTCCAACCAGAGAGAGAGGCTCTCCAAAAATAGAAGTATTAAACGGTACATTTCTACCTCCTGATTCATTAATCCAATATTCCTGCATCGTGCCCTCGATTAAACTATTAGGATCATTCATCAACCGTTCATCATTCTTTACAACCTGCTCAAATTCAACCCGATGTCCATTTTTGGGAGCAACCAAAAGCAAACTCCAACGGTCATCCTTTAAGTCTTCAGGAGCAAATGATGAAATACCTTTAATTCTTTTTGTCCCACGTTCAACTAAACCAAAACCCATCCTTTCTAACTCGATCTGAACTGCATCCACCATTCCATAGGCAGTATTCTGATCTCTGACTTTACCAACCCCTTCTACTCCCCAAGGTAAAAAGCCAAGTAACCCTCCAATCAAAAAGCCAAAAACAGCTAATGCAATCACCACCTCTAAAAGCGTAAACCCCTTACTACCCTTAATCTTCTTAAAAACGAACATAATTTATCAAGCCGTTCGTTTATTCAAAATCGTCCAACTCAAGAACTGCAAAGCCACCGTAACGACGGAGCAGAATGCCTGCGACCGAATTTGGATTATCAAAACGCAATGGTTTTTTATCCTGTCCAGGATTTGGAGCCCCTACACTGATTACAATTCTGGGTGCCTTTTGTGTTCCACTTCCTTGAGACTTGGGAAATATGACATTCCCAGTTCGGTCAAAAGAGAGAAAACGAAAGGCGTTTTCTCCATTTATTTTCCGCTCACCTTTAAAAGAATTACTTAGGGAAAACTCTTCACCGGAATCACTCCATACAGAATATGCATCACTTCTCCAATCTGAGGGCGTTTCAGAAAGTCCTTCGTCCTCGGGAACAAAATATACACCATCGGTTAAGTATTTACCTTCTCCCATTACTAACCATTTCTCTTCTCCGGTGGTTGCACATGTATCTTGGACGATAATTTCCATATATCGATGATACTTATCCTCATCGTCGTTGACATTATTAACAATTAAACGGGTTTCGCTTCCCGAAAGAGCTGCGCGTGTACGGGCTTGCTGAACCATACCCAAAAGTTCTCTTTGGGCTGCCCCAAGCTCGGCTCCTCCCCCACCCAATAATGAGAACCCGACCAACCCCATCATCAAACCCATGACTGCAAGAACAATTAGCAATTCCAACAGGGTAAATCCCTTGGATTTTTTAAATTTTGATTGGGCTACAGTGTTCAAAAAATACTAATTATTCCTCTACCAAATATTTTGCGATATCCCACGAAAAGACATTTTCTGACTCAGTTTCTCCAGTGCCATCATAAAGTACATAGATCCCCACTTTTTCGCGAACAACTGAAATTTTCTCCTTGGCCTTGTCCACCACTTCAGAATCGTACTCCTCTTTGAGTGCCGAAATAATTTCATCAACGGTTGAACTCTCAAGTTTTATGATTCCATCTCCATCTTGATCAACCAAAACTCTAATTTTTCTGCCTCCCCATGTGTCAGCAAGGTAACCTTCTTCACCAAATTCATCTTCTGAAAAAGAATGAAACTCTCTTCCTTTTCTATTTTGATCTCTCAATTCACTAGCCTGATCAACGGGCTGCCATTCCATTGCATTCGGTTCCCATTTCATACCCTTAAGCGCAACCACAAAAGCATCATGATTATCATCTTCAGAAAGAAGCATTGGGATGCCTTCATCCTCTTCCAATAAAAATGGCGGAAAGTATTTGTAATGCTCCTTGTATTGATAAAGTTGGGTAACCCATGAACGAAAAATTGATTGAGATTTCTTTACTTTTGAACTTGTTAATAAATCAAATACCTTAGGTCCAACCATACCCATCAGTATACCAATTACTGCAATTACCACCAAGAGTTCAATCAGGGTAAAACCCTTTGATTTTGATTTTATTATTCTCATAAATATCTTACCATTTTCCTGGTTCCGTTTCTGGAATGTTATCTTCATCGATCAACTCCTTTGTTGGAGTTGCGGTTAATTCTTGATTAAAAACCGAAGCCTGCCCGTCCGGCCCTTTCGAAAAAAGTAAAAAACCTTTATGCCCGTCTTTCCTCGGAAACTGATAAATGTAAGGTTCGTTCCATGGGTCCATGGGAAAGACAATAGAAGAACCTTTTGCCCACTCCTCTTCAGAAAGAGTGACATTTTCATTTCTACTACCAACCTGTTCACCAAGAATTATGGTATCTCCTGGCAGGAAACTTTTCCCACGGTTATCGGCACTAAGTTTTTCACCACCAATATCAGCAAGACCACTTAAAACTCTGAGAAGAAAAGAACCACAAGCTAAAGCATTGTCATCATTTGTAATTCGATCGGTCCTTGGATAATCGCCCATCTCACTTTTATACTGCTCCAAAGCAAGTGAAAGAACTTCAATTTGGCTCTTGGCCTGTTTCTCTTCCTGAGCACCCAAAAGATAATTCGCACCAGTAAAGGTTATACCAGCTAAAATACCGATAATAACAATTACCACCAGTAATTCGACAAGAGTAAACCCCATCGATGAATGTATATTTTTTCTCATATAAATATGGCTTTATTATTACTCATAATCGTTCCAATATTGTCAACCTATCGTTATCATCATTTTTCTGTTTTTACCAACCGCCCTTAAAAAGGGTTTCTTCTCCAAAAATTCTTACACTCTGGAAATTTCATTATGGATAAGACAATTCCATAAATAATTATTCCACAAGGAATCATAAAACCCAATTCAGAAAGATCTCCAGACTTTGAATCATCGAAAATATCTTGTTTTTTCAGAAAGTAAATCAAAGCGAACATGCATAGAGAAGCCATTCCGATTTTCGAAAAAGAAAATCTTTTATCCAAAAGAAAATCTTTTCCTTTAAATTCCTTTAACATCCATCCTAAATATAATGTCTGTAACATGGAAGATCCCACATTTGCCCATGCTAGCCCATACATTCCATAATCCTGCATTAAGTATAAACTTAAAACAAAATTTGCGACAAAGCTTATTAATGCAGCACGCAACGGAATCCTCATCTCCTTTTGTGCGTGAAAAGCTTTCACAAAATAAGCTGCTATTCCATAAAATGGAAGTGCGGTACAAGAGATTAATAAAATTCCTGACGCAGCGTGAACATCACCACGCCCAAATTTACCCCATTGAAAAAGAACGCTCAAAATGGAATCAGCGAGCAAGGAAATACCTATTGCCGCAGGTAAAAGAATACCAAGTGTTAGCCTGAAACCACGGGCAAAACTTTGTTCATACTCCCTCTTATTCCCAGCAGAAAAACTTTTCGAAAGCAAAGGAAAGAAAACAGTGGAAATTGAAACAGCAAATACCCCTAAAGGTAGCTCGATTAATCTCGCGGATAAAAAGAGATAAGACAATGCACCCCGATCATCAAGGGAGTAGGCTAGAAACCGTGAAACCATAATATTTAACTGTCCAACCGCTGCGCCAAAAACCCCAACTATGAACAAACTTTTTATCCTCTCCACTCCGGAAGAAGAAGAGAAATCGAAACGCCACCGCCAATGAAACTCTTTTTTCAACTGAAACCATGGCAAAGCCAGTTGTAATAAACCGCCTAGCACCACTGCCCAAGAAAGCGAAACCGCTAATGAGAACCCATGAATTGAAAAGGAAAAATAATAGATAAGAAGGCATGAAATCATCGAAAAATTAAGAATTATAGGCGAAAAAGCACCCGCAAAAAACTTACCATGAACATTTAATGCTCCTACAAGAATCGCAGAAACGCATATCATAATTACATATGGAAAGATGATTGAATTTAAAAAAAACACTTCTGTCCACTTTTCAAAACCCATCCAATTGCTTCGATACAAAAACCAAGAGCAGAGGCAAACGCCAAGAGTAAAAATACATAGTAAAGCAAACAATCTCGAGACAACTTGATTTAGAATATTTTGCGGCTTACCACCGGACCCTTCACCTTCTTTAATGGTGTCCGAATAAACTGGAATAAAAGCAGAACTGAGTGTTCCCTCTCCCAGCATTCTCCGAAAAAGATTGGGTATAGTGAATGCCAAAATAAATGCATCTCCAACTGGAGAAACTCCAAAGCAGGTAAAGAAAAGAACATCTCTTGCTAGTCCCATGAATCTAGAAAGGATGGTCAGACCACTCACCAAAGAAAGTCTAGAACCCAATTTCAACATTAATTCAAAAGTGACAATTCTTAGGGGTAAAGTCACCCCATAATTGAATTATTCAGTTTTTTCTCCAGAACATTCAGCCAAAAGATTTTTGGCTTCCTCACCAGGATCGTCATGTCCCTGATCTTGAGCAAGAAAAATAGTTTTTTCAAGAGGAGAACAGGCATCTTTTTTTTGTCCATTTGCGATTAATGCTTTTCCCAGAAGAAGAAATGCAAGCATCCAATCATCCCTTTGTTTCACACAAATGTACAAATGCTCGATCGCATTTTGGTAATCGCCGGTTTCAAAATAAGCTTGGGCAAGACTGAAACGATTGAGAAGGCTTCCTTTGTTCTCTTCCAATCTTTTGAGATAAAGAGATACTCGATCGGACATTTTCGAGTCAATTGTCTAGGCAACCTTAATACACACAGCAGTGGAATTGTCGGTGCCGCCATTTTGATTGGCTAGATCGATAACAGAATGTACAAAAGGTTCGGGATCCAAAGAATTAAGCATCTCTTCAATTTTTGGCAATTCAACCATGTTTGTAATACCATCTGAGCAAATTAGAATCGAACAACCCGGAGTCAGGCTTATTTCTCCGATATCCACTTCAAAATCGATGTCCTGCCCCATACAGCGAGTAAGAGTATGCATGTAATGTTCAGGCATATCGCTAGCAGCTTCTGGTCCATGTTTATCGATTAACTCATCGCCCAAGGTGTGGCACTTTGATACTTTTCTAAAGCCAGCTTGATCGTTTAAATATATTGATGAATCTCCAACATGAACAAAAGATATCTTATTTCCTCTTAATCGAAGTCCTGAGAAAGTACAGCCGATTCCATTATCACCTCCAACAATACTGCCACATTCAACAATGTTATGGTGAATAGAATGTGCCAAAATACGAAGCTCCTGTTCGGTCGTACAATCATCAGCATCCTGTATTGAGCTTTTGTAAAACTGAACCGCAAGGGTACTTGCCAAAGCACCAAAAGGCAAACCGCCAACTCCATCTGCGACCGCATAAATCCCTTTATGATCATCAACTAAAAAGGAGTCTTCATTTTTTTCGCGAACGAAACCGACATCACTGTGTCCATGCGAGGTGATTATCATTTAAATTGGGCTTTTGTGAGGATTAAAAAATATGAAAAGTTCTAATATTCAGATAATCAAAAATTTATTGATAAAGTTCAAGGACGTTTTATGCATCATGTCAAAGATCAGGTAATAGGTCTGTTGAGTTGATGATTTCATAATCCTCTTTTGGGAATTCTCGAATAAAGTCTTTTCCGTATCCCTTTTTTAAAATTCGTGAATCCAAAATAATGATTTCTCCTACATCATTTCTTGAACGAATCAAACGTCCCAGCCCTTGTCGGAAACGAATAACTGCAGAGGGTAAAGTAATTTCCATAAAAGAACTTTTCCCTTCCTTTACTAAAATCTCGGTTTTTGCTTCTACGACAGGATGACTTGGATTTTCAAACGGTAATCGCGTGATGATAACCTGTGATAAACAAGGCCCTTTCGCATCAAAACCTTTCCAAAAACTTTCCGCTCCAAGAAGCAACACATCCTGCTCCTCTACCATTTTGTCTCTCAATTCCGAACGGGACATGCCCTCACCCTGTGCATAAACAGAGCGACCTAATTTTTGCCATCGAGGAAGAAGGGATTGATAACAATATTTAAGATCAGAATAATTAGTAAAAAGAACCAAGGTCCCTCCTTCGATACTGGAACCACAGGCGTGGATAATCTCGACTAAATAATCAAGATAAGGCAAACGATCTTGAGACATCGGGTCTGGACAGTCTGCCATCAATTTTATTTGAAGATTTGCATCATAATCAAAAGGTGAATCTACGACACCAAATTCTAAATCCTCGGCTCCGATTGTTGAGCGAAATGAGTTTGCATTTCCTTTTCTTGTTAAAGTTGCGCTCGTCATAAATACAGGAACATCCCTGTTGAACAACTGGGCTTTTAAAACTTGAGCAATATCCAATGGAGCACTCCTTAGATGTATAATTTGATTTTGCTTTCCTGTTCTTTCAATCCAGTAAACAGAATTGTCGTCCTTCAGCTCCAATATCTCAGAAAGACCATTTATGTAACCTTGTAATCTTCGCCCCTGATCTCTTAATTCAATCTTTAACGACTCATCTTCAATCAACTCTCCCAATTCGATAAGACAACGGCACAGCCTGCTGAGAGGAGGAAATACCTCCATTGGGAAAACGCCTTTCTCTAAAAGACGAAGCCGATTTTTTTTGCCCAAGATCTCAAAATGAAGAAATTGGAAAAAATCGGCAATCGCTAGTTCTGCATTTTCTACAGCCTCAAAATCAACTATCCTTCCCACCCTGTGAATTAAGCCTTTTCGTTTCTTAGCGTTGTAAATTCTTTTTATGTTCATTTCCAATGCCCAGGAACTTATTGCCAATCCGAGATGGTCACCGGCAACATCTGGCATTTCATGAGCTTCATCAAAAATAACAAAATCATTTGCAAACATAACTCCACCCTTGTCATCCGGTGGACCAAAACCCGCCCCCATTAAGGAAAAAAGTAGACTATGGTTTACAATTACCAAATTAGCTTGCTCAACCTCTGCCCTTGCCCTTCGATAAAAACAATTCTCCGGCTTACATTTTTTGGAGGAGCATAACGAAGAGTCTGCACTAACTGCATCCCACACCGCCCCCATGGGCATGGGTGACATTTCCTGTCGGATTCCTTCAACTGCATCCCTCGCCGCCCAATTCGCGATTCTTTCCAGTTCTCTTCTCTGCCTTCCTTCAAATAATTCACCCTGCCCATTCAAAGCTCGCTGCAAGCGGTTCGGACATAAATAATTTGCCCGACCAACTAATAAGGCACATTGAAAATTTTTATATTGTTGAAGTGCAGGAATGAATTCCATTAGCGACCTAACAGTCGGAATATCTTTATTCAAAAGCTGTTCCTGCAAACTAATGGTGTTGGTAGCAACGACACAGGGTCTTTTACGATCAATTGCAAAAAGAATCGAGGGAATCAAGTAAGCAAGGCTCTTTCCTACTCCCGTGCCTGCCTCAAACAATAAATGGTCATCGGTCAAAAGTGATTTTTCAATCGCCTTGGCCATATTAAATTGTTCAGGACGATGTTCGAAATCAAGTGCCGTTTCAAGCCAGCCACCTTCCTTAAAAGTAGATTCAACTAAATAAGTTAAATTAAATTCCTCACTATGATCTGCATCGTCGGAAAATCGAATCATGGTACGATTAATTCATTCCCCTTTGTAAATATCAGCCTAAAGAGGACGAACGAAAGGATTACTTTTTCTTTCTGATTCAACCGTTGTATTAGGACCATGACCTGGATAAATTATAGTTTTTTTAGGTAAATTATAAATTTTAGTCTGAATGGAATTTTCGAGGGCTAAGTAATCCCCTCCGGGTAAATCTGCACGACCAATGCTACCCTCAAATATAACATCACCCACAAAACATAGTCCTTCAGACTCGACCCAGAAGACAATATTTCCTGGACAATGCCCTGGGCAATGAAAAACCTTAACCATATGCCCAAATAGATCGAGCTGATCACCGTCCTCAACCCATTTTGTTACTGTAACCGGGTCAAAATTTATTCCAGGCATTGCAAAGGTCGACATAACTTCTGGTTTCTCGAAAAGTAACTTATCAGCAACATGTCCAATAACCGGGATTGAATTCCCTACTATTTTCCCGGCTCCTGCCATGTGATCCCAGTGCCCATGCGTTAGCCAAACTTCTTTTAAAGACAAAGATTTCTCATTTAAAAATGGAATTAACCAATCATTACACTCTGGGGGAGCATCAATTAAGACTGCATCCTTTCCGTCTTCCTGCCAAATCAAGTATGCATTAGTCCCGATTGGCCCAAGTTCAACTTTTTCTACGCACAATGAATTCATTAACCCACTCAATCCGATGCAGTCCTTTATTCCAAGCAAATTTAAGAAAAGTGCTGGTTAGTTTTAGCTATCCTTTCTATGTATATTCCCTTTTTTTGTATCGAAAATTTAGATCTAAAAAAGAAATACAGAACTTTAAGAGAAATAGACTTTGGAAAGATTTAAAGAAATTTCATGAAAACGAAGTTATCCCATTTCTCTGAGCTAATAAGGTTAAAATTCACTTTAGTTTTGATCAGGAAAAATATCTTCAAACAACCTCAAACTCTTAATAGTTAAAAAGCACGGGAGTTATGAATTTTAAGGCGATGTTAAAGTAATTACCAAAAAAGGATAAAAACTTCCATCAACCTTATCCTTATTCTCTCTGAGGGAAAAAACATTATGCCTTTTCTCAAAATCCGGGTATCCAAACGCTTCATGTATTTGAACCTTCACATTTTACTGATTTTTAAGTAGATGTTATAAATGAAAAGTTCTTACGAATTAGCTATGGAAAGAATGGGTGGATCAGATAACACCCTTTCTGACGAACAAAAAAGTGCAATTTCAGAAATTGATTCCAAATACAAAGCCAAAATTGCTGAAAAGAAAATCTTCCTTGAAAAAAGTATTTCTGAAGCTGTTCAAAGCGGAAGCGATGAAACAGTGCAAAAATTACGAAAACAGGTTGCGGAAGAAATTGCTTCGCTTGAAAATAAAGCCGAGCGTGAAAAAGAAAGTATTCACGAACAGAAGTAACCAGAAAGAAAGTTTTCCTAAATATCCGCTTTTGCCTTTATCGCATTTCGATAAGATATAATATAGATCATTGCAAGTGGTACTCCATAATCTCCCCATCGTTCAATCCACTCAAAAATATTGATTATTCCCATTCCCGCCACTGTATCCGCAGGAACATAGAGAAATTCTGTAAATAATTTCCATCCAAGTGCTAAAAGAATAAGCGGGCGGATTGGTTTAATAAAAATAAGAAGCCCCAATGCCAATTCCGCATATCCTACTTTTGTAATAAATGCAATATCTGCATTCACTCCGATGGACTGCCAATGATCGATCAGCATTTTCTTTTCGACAGCAAATCCAAAACCAGCATGTCCAATAAGTAACAAAGCAAGACAAGTTTTACACAGAAAGAAAACGGTACTAATCGTGGAGTCCTTGATCTCAGGTTCTTCGTATGGAACAATCAAATCTTTGCGGGTTATTGCGAATGCCCCGCCCATAACCAAAAGGATAAAAGGAGGACCCCAATTCCCAGCTCTTTCCCAAAACTCCCAGGTTTGCATTTTCGCAACCCGCATCGAATCGGTTGCTAATTGAACCACCCATTCACCGTCAATCTGTATTTTTTCGAGATTCCCTGCCAAAGGTCTTAGAATTGCAGTCCATAATGCCCACAAAAACATCCAAATCAAAATCGTACGGTTTGGCTTCTTTAACAAGATGACCGCCATCAAAATATCAAATAATCCTATCAAAGGCTGTAATTTCCAAGCAATCTCAGGCTCAATTCCTTGAGATGCAAAAAAAGGTAGCCATCCTGACTTTGTTATGATCCCCCATGTGCCATGTCCAATGAAGCACAGAGCCGCCGTTATCCTTAATGTCCAATGGAGCTGGGTTTGTAAGGTCGCTTTACTTCCAGAATGCGGGCTAAAAAATCCGTCGAAAAAATAATCTTTGGCTTTCATGTAAACCTATAGGTACATAAACTAGAATTTAAGTAAAGGTCAGAGATCAATCAAAGTTGACTCTGTTTATTCATTGTTTTTAGTCAGATCGATGCCTGCACTCTATTATTCTTTATTTTTCCAAGTTTTTTTTAGAACATTTTTACTTTTATTAATTAGCTCTAATTTGCATGCGCAAACTCATAACGAAGGCTGTGAAAAACTGAAACGCTTTGGTGAATTTTATGAAAGACCTGAGTCAAAGGCGCTTCAAAGCGCCAAGCTCTTTCTTTCTTACCAGCACCAAGCTGGAATGATCGATGGGACAGATGCCAACAGAAAAGAATTTAGGGACGGAGTCGAAGAGATTCGTCGCTTTTGGATGGGACTTTCGGGAAAATTTGGAACCTATTGGAAATACAAAGCGGTAAGTCAACTATCCAATGACCGGCACAACTATCCTGACACTTCAAGTGGGTCTTACCGACAATGGGGACATGAAACTTTCCGTGCCGCCAATATTATTTTTGACGCTGCTAAATTTTGGGATTTTGAAAGTTTAGACTCAATGGAAATTGGCTACGGTCGAAGAACTGGACGGATGGCAGATGAATGGCAGCGTTCCTCCACAATGATTAACTGCCTGGAAAGATCATCCTTTTCCAATAAACTCTGGCTTTACGATAAAGAAAAAGGGAATCCCCTTGCGGCCTGGATCAAGTGGAAATCGGGCACCAATACATTTGATACAGCGATTTTTTCTGGCACCTATCACGACTACATTGGCGGATGGAATGATAGTAAGGTTTACTATGCATCATGGCTCGGCAATTACTCCGACAACAGCTCTTATGAACTTCACGAATACTGGCTTTCCTTTTATAAGCAGGTGGGTTCAATCAATGAAGATAGATTGGCCGGGGGAAATGACTGGGCATTGGCATTTGTAAACCGTATTGCAAACGATCCATGGTCCTTACACACAACGATTGCATGTGGCAACAATGGCGATCAATCAGCCGCCAACAGGGAAGGCAATTTTGCCGGTTTTGTTGTAATGCCAATGTACTGGTTTAAAAAGGATAAAATTAAATTAGTTGGCCGATATCTTTATCAAAAGTCGACTCAGTCAGAAGGTCTAAAATTAAACAGTCGTTATATACCCCTTTCGGATGCTAGAGATAGTGCGATTGATTTAAACAGCGGACGGGGAGATAAGCATCATGCAATTTATCTTGGTTTGAATTATTATGCATGCGGTGAAAACTTAAAACTTGTCAGTGGTATTCAACATGATGACTTAAGCTCAAATGGATTAAAACAATTTAGTGGATGGACAATTGGTTCGAGTTTCAGAATCTGGTTTTAGGTTCATAAATTTAAAATTCTTTTTATAAATTTTTATTCTTTTTGTAATAGTTATTAGTTCCATTAAATGCATATAATAAAACGATGAAATCGCACGAAGTACTCAAGCAATCTGTAGAAGATGTTGGTGTAAAAACTATTGCATCTGATTTGGGGGTATCTCCTTCTCTTCTTTACAAGTGGTGTCAACCTGGAGAGGAACCCACGGACAGCGGAGCAACTAATCCGCTCGATCGATTGGCTAAAATATTTGAAGCAACCGGTGACGAGCAGATTATTTCATGGCTATGTCAAAAAGCTGAGGGGTTTTTTTGCCCCAATCCAAAAACTGAAAATAACCCAACTAAAGAACTTTTTGCACACACTCAAAAATTGGTAAGTGAATTTTCTGACCTTCTCCAAGTTGTTTCAGAAAGCAACAATCACGACAAAGAAATTTGTGAAGAGGACAGTAAAAAAATTCGTAAAGAATGGGAGGAACTCAAAGGAGTTGGTGAGTCTTTTGTTCGGGCTTGCGAAAAAGGCTACTTCTAAAAAATGCTTAATAATTCCCGAATAATTTGGATTTATTATTCAAATGCCTAAAGATGATTGCAGCACTCGGTCTTTAAATATATATTTTCTTTCTTTGTCATAACAAAGCATTCGAAAATTATGTCCGCTTCTAAAATCATCTATACAAAAACTGACGAGGCTCCTGCACTTGCCACCTATTCACTTCTGCCCATACTTCGGGCTTTTACTTCAAGTAGCGGAGTACAATTTGAATCGAAAGATATTTCATTAGCTGGTCGCATCCTTGCCAATTTCCCGGATTTCCTGAAGGATGATCAAAAAATTACGGACGCACTTTCTGAACTCGGCCAATTAGCCACTCAACCAGAAGCAAATATTATCAAGCTTCCCAATATTAGTGCTTCCATTCCCCAACTCAAAGAAGCAATTAGAGAATTACAGTCCAAAGGATATCAGGTTCCTCACTTCCCTGATGAGCCTCAGTCAGACGAGGAAAAGAAAATACGCGCTACTTACGCAAAAATTTTAGGCTCCGCGGTAAACCCGGTTCTTCGGGAGGGAAATTCAGATCGAAGAGTTGCAAAACCGGTAAAGGAATATGCTCAGAAAAATCCACATTCCATGGGTCTCTGGTCACCTGATTCAAAATCCCATGTCGCACATATGGAATCGGGTGATTTTTACGGAAGTGAAAAATCAATGATTATTGATACCGACCGGTCAGTAAGAATCGAATTTGTAAATGCTGCAGGAGATGTAAAAGTTCTAAAAGAAAGCCTTTCCCTTTTACAGGGTGAAGTGATTGATGCATCAGTAATGAGCCATTCATCTCTGCGTTCATTCCTGACTGAACAATTAAACGAGGCGATGGAACAGGATGTCCTCTTTTCCCTACATATGAAGGCAACCATGATGAAAGTTTCCGACCCCATTATTTTCGGACACTGTGTGGAAGCTTATCTGGGCGAACTTTTGGAAAGAAATTGTGAAACCCTGAAGAATGCCGGCTTTAATCCGAATAATGGACTTTCTGATTTTTACCGCGTTCTAGATGGCCTGGATCCTGAAATCCAGCAGGCGATTAAGCACGACCTTGAGGAAATTATTCAAAAACGCCCTCCCCTCGCCATGGTCAATTCGGATAAAGGAATTACCAACCTCCATGTACCAAGCGATGTGATTATTGATGCTTCCATGCCCGCCATGATCCGTACATCCGGTCAGATGTGGGGTCCCGATGGAAATCCGAAAGATACCAAAGCCGTAATTCCTGACCGTAATTATGCAGGAGTCTATCAGGCAACCATTGACTTTTGTAAGGAGAACGGTGCCTTTGATGTAACCACTATGGGAAATGTGGCTAATGTTGGTCTGATGGCCAAAAAAGCCGAAGAATATGGATCCCATGATAAAACTTTTGAAATTGAAGAAGCAGGAAGCGTTCGGGTTGTTGGGGAAACTGGGAGCGTTCTACTCTCCCACGATGTGGAAACCGGTGATATTTGGCGGATGTGCCAGACCAAAAAAGTATCGATTATCGACTGGGTAAAATTGGCTGTTAACCGGGCTCGTTTGAGTGGGAGTACGGTAGTATTCTGGCTCGATCAAAACAGACCCCACGATGCCAACCTGATCAAATATGTGGAGGCCAAATTAACTACCCTGGAAACCAACGGTCTGGACATTAAAATCTTGGCTCCAATCGAGGCAACTAAGCTGACCTGTCAAAGATGTAAAGACGGACTGGATACCATCTCAGCAACCGGTAATGTTTTACGGGATTATTTAACCGATCTTTTTCCTATTCTCGAACTGGGTACATCCGCAAAGATGCTATCCATTGTTCCACTCCTTGCCGGAGGTGGATTATTTGAAACCGGTGCTGGTGGATCAGCCCCTAAACATGTTCAACAATTTATGGAGGAAGGACATCTTCGATGGGATTCACTTGGTGAATTTCTGGCCATTGGAGTTTCCCTCGAAGATATTGCCGAAAAGAAAAATAATGCCAAAGCAAAGATTCTTGCCGACTGTCTTAATCTAGGAATTGGCCAATTTCTCGACGAGAACAAATCACCATCCCGTAAAGTCAACGAACTGGACAACCGGGGAAGTCACTTCTATCTCGCCCTTTACTGGGCTGAGGCTCTTGCAAAGCAGGAAAATGATTCTGAACTACAGACTATTTTCTCTCCCCTCGCCCAATCACTTCGATCTCAAGAAGATGCCATTCTTCAGGAACTGAATCAGGCACAGGGTGCCCCTGTTGACCTGAATGGTTATTACTTTCCGGATGAGGAAAAAGCATCCCGAGCCATGCGACCCAGTGAACTGTTTAATCAGGCTCTGGCAAGTATCAATTAAATTAATCCGGCGAGAGAAGAATTTTAATTTATTGGTTCAAAATTTATTCTGATATTAGCTTTTGGACTTAGGTAATTTTGGCCTCCAATTGGTTCACTCTGTCATTAAGCCCGCCCTGTAGGTTTGCTCCTCTTAATTCACCCTCAATCGACTCCTCATTCACTTTTCCAAGAATGATTTCTTCAAGTGTTTGAATACGCTTATCCATTTCGATTGATTCCTTCCCTTGGGAAAGTCTGGCCGAAAAAACCTGCCAAAATAACAGAGTCATCCAACCGCAATAAATCCACAAACCATCGATATTATTTTTGGTATCCCAGTAAAAAAAATAAACAAGGAAAAGAATTATTGGAATAAACAACTTTACGAACTTTGAAACTAGTTTGGTTGAAGTCATCTCTTATGGATAAAGCAAGTCACTATATCATTAAAGGACTATTTTACATGTTGTAATTTGATTGATGAACCGAGCAAAATTTATGATACCGAGTCAATTACCTTGCTACAATAAAGAGCAAAGAGAGACAAATCCCTAAACTTCTTCCCCGGGAAAGACGACATAAAGTGCGATTGGATTCATACAGATCCAATGATCGACCCCTAGTCTTACTCACAATGAGAAATTGGCAGGGGATCGAAATGACAATTACTCGCTTTTAAAAAATAAGAAAATCTTGATTTGACACCGAATATCTTGCTTGGCAAAGATTTAAACAATGAGAAGAGGTTTAAAGTGGGTTTTGATTATAGTGGGTGGTGTAATTCTATATCTCTATAAAAAGTGGAGTGGGCAGGTCCCCTAAGGATATCCAAATCTTTTTTGGATAAAAAGAGACTTGTTCCCAGACGACATGTGAAAAGTTCGAGGCTGAAAACTAGAAAAGAATTCGTAAGCCTAAGTTTAAGATGTGAACTTCAAAATCAGCTTTTTCGACCATATAATCGTAATGAAAATAAAATGACTGTCCCTTGGGATTAAGATAAGTAATTCCTGTCCCGACAATTCCATGGTTATCATCTTCTGGTCTTCCATTTATGAAATATGAATCCTTTGAACCATGAGTTAATAAATGAACTTTTTGGTTTACCACTTTAGATTCAAAATTCTTTTCCCATGATGCACGGAATTCTGGAATGATTACTCCACCGTTTAATAGATAATGATAGTGTGCAATCTTGCCTCCGACAGACAAAATGAGAGAGTCTACTTCCTTCTCATACATTTGACTAGCAGAGGACGGAATCCCAAGTGGACTTGAAATTAATTCAGTCTCCATATATTCGAGTGTACTGAAATTATCATAAGTCAGCCCGACATGAGGAGTAATTAAGAAGCTGTCATATTCAAATACTCTGCCGGCATTAATATTAACAGTAAATTGATTACTACTTGGGGATGCACCAAGTAGGGCACCTGAACTTTCTGTTCTTTTTGTTTCCGAATCATGAAAACCGAGCGTCGAAAAGCCTTCTAAATAAATATTATCAAAAAACATATTTCCATAAATGCCAAAAAACAAACTTTCTGTTTCAACTTTTAATCCTGAACCAGTTGAATCTGATTTTCCGAGCCCTGCCATAAAACCAAGCCTGCCATTTTCAAAAACTTCCTCATCAACTCCTAAAGTTATCCCCCACGAATCTCCATCCATCTTATAAAGTTTATCTTCTGAAAAGGAACCTGAGGCCTGAACAAAAAAACCATTTCTCAATTTTTTGGCATCTTCAGATAATGCTTTTCTGGCAAACTTATCATTAAGAGCCCCTGAGACTGCCAGTAAATTATCATCATTTTCTAAATCTCTTATTGCTTTAGCAAGCATTACATCTACCAAGCCATCACTCACTGGGTATCCCATTTGTGCCAAACGAACTGATGAAAGCCTTGAGCGAACATTAGTGAATTGATTACCAGAGGCAGAGCGACCAGTTGTTCCTACGGCTTCCAATTCGTCTGGAACAACATCATCCACATAGGCGGCAAAAGATGCAAGAGAACCTGAATTCATTGCTTCCTCATGATGATGTTCCTCTGATTCAGTCCCCGGCGTTAAGATGCTTTGAATCGCAGATTTGCCAACCGGAAGAGATTTAGAATATTTCCCCAAAACCTGATCGATAATCGTGTCCCTTTGAAATTCCTTTATTACAGTTAGCGGATTAACCGATTCATTGACTTGATTACTTGATCGTCTGCCAGAAAGTCTTTTACTTAGTTGCTGATTAATCAAAGCATGGTGATCAAAATTCGGATTATCAGAAACATGTGAAGTGAAGAGGCTCGGATTTAGTTCGTTCATTTCCTCAACGATTGAAGCAGAAGAAGTTAATCCTTCAATTTGATTAAGAACCGCGGCACCGTATTTTTCCGATATGTCAGAAAACTGAAGAGGAGCGGATACTGCGGATGAAGTCCCGTCAGCTCCAATCACATCAATCTTAAAATTATCACTAACCACATCGAGCACAATAATCGATGCGATTTGTTCTCTTACCTCTTCGTAGTTTGAATTACCAGCTAGACCAGTTTTTTCTAATTTATCAAATTGATTAAAAATGGAATTGATATCCTGAATATCTAAATTAGCAGTATCCATATTTCCCAACTTTGAAGCAAATGCAGAATTTTTGAGTGTATCAACCGCTTGATTAGCGAGTACAGCAGAGGAACTTTTGACAGAAGCAATATTCTCAATGATCTTTTCGTCTAACAAAACTAATTGTTGAATGGGGTTTCGACCAGTATCAGTCCGAGAGAGTTTATAAAGAATCTCAGATTTTGCCTGATTGTCACCAATATCAGCAATTTTAAATATTTTTTGAGTTTTTGCCTTAAACTTTGTGGCCATAGCACCGCTGGAAGCCGATGAAATATTAACCACAAGATTAGACATAGAGGGTGCTTTCTTGTCTCCCGCAATAGGCTCAACTGTTAGAAACTTGGAAAAGGTATCTACATCCACAAAATCCCTTACAATCTCGAGAGCTTTTTTGCCCACTTCGTTTCCGTTGGAAACACTTTCAAACTTTTCCGTTAATTGAAAGGTCTTCTCAGGGTCTGTGCCAGCATCATTCAATTGACTGATTAATTCGATCTCATCGGCTGATCTTTTTAACATGCGATCCTGATTTATTTTAGGATTACTGACTGATATTTGAAAGAGCTTTTCAACAAGTCCTGCTTTAGCGGACAAATTTTTTCGTACCAGTTCTGACTTTTTTTTGTCTCCACCAACTTTACTTACTAAATCAAGAAGTTCATTCGAATACTTGGAAATATCATCTGCAGCCACTCCGCTTTGTAAAAGATCGAACTTATTGGTGTTAGGATCCCCATCACCCGTGCCTAGAAAACTTTTATCGACAAATGAATAATTCTCATTGGTGCCAAATGGAACTTTGCCACTTGGATCGCTTGGATTCGTTTCCGTTGGCGATACTGTCGGAAATTCATTTAAAGAGGGCTTTTTGTAATTTTCTGAACCGGCTTGACTGCTAGGGTCAAAATTTGGATCGTTGCCAACAGTTTGATTAGGTACTGATCCAGGATTTTGCTGGGCATGAAGAGAAGAAAAAACCGTGGAAAAGAAAATAAAAGAAAACTTAAATGACTTGATCAGTAAGAAAGGTTTTGAATGATGATTTTTCATGAGTTAAATCGAGTAAATCCGAGTTTCTAAGTTAATTTCGGAGCATTCGAATTAATTTTGGCCCGATTTAGGAAAAGTCTTCCATTCACCTCCGGAGGAATTGAATCTAAAGAAAAACCTCAGAAAAGAACCACTGTTATCACGAAAATATACCCATTCCTTAAGATCATTCATGTAAACAAATGGATAATATTGCTCGTTTGTCCACCACCATCCCATTTCCAAGTCATAGAGCCACATAGATGCTCCGCCTGATCCACCTGCGTAGAGCCATCCATGCTTTTCATGATAAACCCACGGAAATTCTTTGTCATAATAATTACCAAACCAACCTAAGCCTTTCCATCCCGCCGCCTTGGAAACTGCACCTGGGAAATAAATTCCTGAGTTACCCGCCTTCACCCCTGATGAAGAAGCTTTGGCATCAAATTTCACCCTTCCATCGGGCTTCTGGTAATTACTTAAATCGCCCTTTAATCCATCCTTAATATACTCAGCAAGAGCAGCTTGGTAAGTGTATCCAAGAGATGTATAAGAGGGAGTAGAAGCCTTATAATTAAAATACTGATCACCTCCTTTAATCAAAAAGTCCACAATCGAAATATTGACCGATTTATTGTCAACTGGAACACCATTTTCGATTATTTTTGTTCCATCGTTCAATGTAACATTTACTATGCGAACTCCTTGTTGGGTAACCTCTCCATTATCCGTCAAAATCATAGGCATAGCCGAGATATCGTAATCTAGTTTAAAACCTGCAATTTGTGCATATCTTCCGGTGCCGTCACCTTTTCTCTGTGGCTTTCCGTTAGTCAGAACTACTTTGGAAAATGAATTTTCCAAAAGCAGTTTAAGCTCGGAAGAAGACACATTTGGTACAACGGAAACAAAGTTCGAAAACGGAAGAACTGTAAAGGTGTCATCCACAGTTACCTCATAGCCTCCAGTTGCTGGCGAGTTAACAGAGGAGCGTATCCCGCCACCATTAGCAATTGCAATATCTGCAACCGGAGCACCAATAGATGTCGCTGCTTTCTTTGCAGCCCATAATTGCGAATCAGCAATCAGGTTACCTAGATTAGTCTCTAATGCCCGTATATCATCCTTTCCACCATCCAAGGAAAAGTTAATTTGATTGGATATCTTTGTCTTGGCAAATTCGGATACATAGGCAGTAATTGGCTTTTCAATCGTTTCGTAAGCGACTCGATCACCCACAACTCCACGAAATGGATCTATGGTGGTGTCAACAACTCGGTTAGGCCCACCCTGCCAGCTAAGAACTTTACCGCTTGAATCAATGTCTAAGGTCAACCGCCCAATATACTTCAATTGTCCGTCTACAGTAACAACTGGTTTGAGTATACCAGATTTGTCCTTGGCAAGTAAAGGATAAGGTCCCTGAGAGACAGCACCAGGTATCAAAGGATCAGAAGGATTGGCCAATAAATTATCCCCACCACCCGCAATTACGACATCAACGCCTGAAAGTGTCGCAAGTAATGCGACTTCCTCAGAGACACCCTGCAGATGACTACTCAAAATTACTAACTTCGCACCATTACTTTTCAGAATATCAACTTCCTTTTGAACGACTCCTGAAACATTAATATCGACGACGACTGGAGAAGGGCTAGAAATAAAACCAAGATTCTTGGTTGTAGCTCCTACTATTCCAACCTTAATGTTAGAGCCCGAAACTGCTACATCCACCAAAGCACTTTTTACAATACGATTCGCTTTAAATAAGTTATTAAGAGATGGTTTGTTATTTGGAATATGTTTTGAGAAATCAAGGTTTGCACTAAGGAAGGTTGGCCTTTTTGCAGAATTGATAAACCGAGCTGTGATATCTGGACCGGCGTCAAATTCATGATTTCCAAGAGTCGCAAATTCAAATCCGGATTGATCCATCATCAAAGAATGGAAAAAGGTTTGTCCATCACTACTTGCAGATAATTCTTTGCCCGGCATAAGATTATCACCTGCTGAAATTGTCAGTACACCGTGTCCCTGTGCTGAATAATCACGACGCAACTCATTCATTTTTGCAACAAATAGAGATGCACCACCATATTTCCCGCCATTCAAAGTTTGTGGCATAAGTTTTTCTGCATCATTTGCATGCAGAATTGTAAGTCTTAGGTTTGCAGTTGTAGAGACCACTTCAGATCCGACACTTTGTGAAACATCATTGAAAGCAATTATCTGATAGTCGTAAGACTTACCTGGTTCAGTTTGTACATCAAAGAATCGGGTAACATTCCTTCCAACCTGCCCGATTTCCGTAAATTGATTCGTGCCTGATTGCTTGCGAAGAATCTTGAAGCCCTTTTCCATAGATGAAGTATCATTCCAGTTCAGCATTACAAAATCAGCGTCCTGAATTACACGAAGACCTTTAACAGGGCCAACTGGTAAACTTTGCATGCCCCACACAGATGTTGAACCACTTACCTCGTTTGTAACTATGAGCAAAGGATAACCAGTTGGACTGTTCTTGGCTGACACAAAGGTCAATCCTTCGGGACCAACATCACCAGCTTCCTTAGTATTATATGCTTTTGAGTAATCTCGATTATTTGCGTATTGAATAAAGGTTGGGTGAAGTGGATCGGTAACATCGTAAACTATGATTCCACTTTGTCTTTCAAGCCCGATGAAGGCATAAATCCGACCATCCACATTTCCTACTGCTAGCCCTTCCGGTTCAACACCTTTATCATCACTTCTTTTGTCAGCGTCATCGTCGTCAATATTAAATTTAGATGGATAAGTCTGCTGAACAATCTTCTCCAAATCGACTCCCGAATCGAAAACCAAAGAACCATCTTTGGCAGACCAAATTGAAAAAGATCTAGCACCGTATGAATAAATCTCTTCGTATTTCCCGTCATTATCAATATCACCGTTAGCTTTTGTGGTCTTCAACCTGGATAAATTAAATTTATCCTCAGTAATATTCTTATCGGCATCAGGATAATCTGATGAAAATTTCCTCAAACCTGTACCATTAAAGTCTAGAGTTAAGTCGCCTACTCGGACCTCTTCAGAGTATCCTGCGTAATCACGAGCATCACCTTCATTTGCAGTAATAAGATACTCGGAAGAATATATGTCAAAGGCAGAAGGTGGGGAAAATTCTATTATTTCGATCCCCTTCTTATATTCTGCTGAAATAACGAGAAGATCCTTGCCGTTGCCGCTATCCTTCGCAGGGATATATTTCAGTCCTTCCGGACTCTCTAGCGAAGAATTAAGCTTTATCATCTCTAAAAACACAGAGTTTTTAGGATTTGTGACATCAAATACTGCAACGGTGCTTGATCTTTCCATCGCAATGAAAGCAATGGAACGACCGTCGATCGTTGCAATCTCAACCCCTTCAGGTTCAGATCCTTTATCGTCAGATCGTCCGTCTGGATATGCGCCAACATCATTTGCTTTGACATCCAAAAGATCGCCTGAATCAAAAATTAGGGATCCATTATCATCATAAATTGTAAAACTTCTTCCACCAAAAGCGAATCTCTCATCTGCTGTGATGCTTCCATCACCATTTTTATCCCAGGTTGTCATCTTTATTCGATCACCACCACCAATGGTCAAACCAAAATCCTTTGAACGATTTTCATCGGTGTATGAAAGAACACCATTAGCTTCGTATTCCCTACCATCACCTTCATTAGCAGCAATGAAATATGTTCTTCCATCACCGGCTGTGTAGGAATCCATTCCGTCCGGCATGTTCAATCCTCTAAAAGAAGCAGGTCCAAAATTAACCCCCGAATCCTTATCTGTCGTATCGACTTTTAGCCCACCAACTGACCAATCTTTAACACCTGCTCCAACGACTGATTCAATAACTGGTGTATTCTCAAGTAAATTAATAATTGCAATGGCATTATTTTCTTGAAGAGAGATAAATGCTTTCGAACCATTAGGGGCAATCGTTACATATTCTGGCTCCAGATCTTTTGAAGGATTCGACTTATTTGGTCCACTAAGACGAACGCCAGCGTTGGTCAATTGATTTGTCGTAAATGATCCAAAACCGAGCTGGTAAACTGCACTAGCTACGGGATTCTTTTTATTTAGACGAATAACTGTAACTGAACCATCTGGATCTACAGTGTAAGCATCATTGGGTTCACCTTCGTTCGCGACCACGATAACAGAACCATCTTTTGAAAATGCTAAGCTATCTGGTAATGCTCCTGCCTGAAAAGTGGTAACGAGGGATGCATTTTTATCCTGCGATGCAACAGAATAAAGTTCAATTGTACCGTTGAGAGTTTTGTCTGTTGGGTTCGATATAGCTATTGCGACAAAACCAGAGCTAACAGCAACACTTTGAGCAGTTCCGCTGAGTGGGATTGAGTTCCCAAGGACAGGCGAAGCAGGGTTACTCAAGTTAACGGTCAGTAGACTTGATCCACCCCCAACAACATAGAGCATTTTATTAACTGGATCATAATCGCTAATCTCAGCACCGGTCATAGCTAGCGTAGCAATAGATTTACTTAGATAAGAGCTAGGCTGACTATTCGATGCTGCGTTTGGGTTCATGACACTATCTAGTCCCTGAAAAGCAGGAGGTCCACTTTGATCAACAGTAAATGAAACAATCGAATCAGGCTGATACATTCCAAGAACCGGCCAAGGATATGGGTTGTAAACTTTATCCTTATCATTGGCATCAAAAGCTAATCCCAATGCATTGTAATCCTTGAAACCTAAGGGTTTGATATCTGTAATTGACGGGGTAATAAGGTCAACAAATGCAAGTGCATTGTTCTCCTGTAAAGTTACGAAAGCTTTTGTAGAGTCAGAACTTACAGCTACATATTCGGGCTCTAAGTCTTGCGATACGGACGCATTTTTACCAAAAATACGAACTCCCTTTGATATCAATTCTGATTTTTTCGAATCATAAGATGTAAAATCAAGATTAGTTACAGGTAAAATGAGGGTGGAGGAAGCATCATTGAGAAGCTGGCTAATCTTACTTACATCGATAATGCTAATTGAGCCCTTTGGATCATTTGTGTAATCATCAGAAGGTTCACCCTCGTTGGCCACAACCACTTTTAAACCATCTGGCGTAAATGTCAGGTGATCAGGCAATGCTCCGACAGTTACTGTGGTTAATGGTGAACCGTTTTGCTTAACTGAAGTATCATAAAAGAGAACAGCCCCATTATTCTGCTTTACGGAAGCTTCCACAGCAACTGCAAGAATTCCATTACTAACAGAAACCGCATTTATTCCGCCATATGATGAAGGTATTGGAAGAGAGAACTTGTAAGCGATAATTCCATTATTATCGAGTTCCATAATATCAACCCGTTTTTCCTCTCCGTTACTTACAAAGATGCGGTTAGTTAAAGGGTCAAAAGCTGGCACTTCAGCATAGTCCTTTTTTGCTGGATTGTAAGAAGAGAGTAGACTTAAAACCGGCTTAAGTGGAGAGAAAAATGCTGATTCTGTTGAAGAGGATGAATAGTTCGTATTGAAAACATCGACCCTGTAAGAATAAGATTTGCCTGATATTACTGTCATATCTGACCAGTTTGTCACATTAGCTGGCAAATCAGCCACCTTGGAAAAAGCTTTTTCATCATTTGCTTTTCTGTAAATCTTGTAACCCTGCTCTTGGTTATTGGTGTCTTTCCATTGTAAATTTATTGAATTATCACCGGATCGTAAGGTTAAGTCAGTAATTGGATAGAGTGGAAAATTACCTTCTAATTTATAGACTGTAGTGGTGCCACTCACCTCATTCGCAACAATAAGGAGAGGGAAATCCGTGGGGCTATCCATACCAGATACAAAAGTCAATCCCTCCGGACCAAGATCTTTAGCGAGCGGTGCAGCTGTTGCGTTTACATCATTATCATCGTCATCATCGTTGTAGGGAGCATACGCAAAGTCACGATTATTTACATAATCAAGAAATACAGGAGCATCCGGTTTTGAAATGTCATAAACAACGACTCCCCCCACTCTTTCTAATCCTATAAATGCATAGGTTTTATCACCTATCTTTCCAACAGTTAGCCCTTCTGGTTCAGTACCCTTGTCATCACTTCGGTTATCTCCACCATTAACCGTGTTTGAGGCGTGATAGTTATTGGGCAATCTTTGGCGGACAATTTTTTCTAAATCATTCCCGGAATCGAAAACTAATTTTCCGTTTTCATCCCAAATTGAAAAGGAGCGTCCACCATAGGCGTAAATTGTTTCGTAAAGGCCATCACCGTCCGAATCACCATTAGCTGTTGTGGTTTTTAGCCTTCCCAAATTTTTATCATCCTTGAGGGTGGCATTTGATTTTGTGTAAGATGTGGAATTTTCTTCCAAGTATGAAAGCACTCTAGGTTGCACCGAACCGGATGGTGTGTTTCCTCCAATCGGTAAATCCAAACCGAAAAGAAATATTTGTCCACCGCGGTCAGCTCTAAAATTTCTGACTGGTCCACCTGATTCTGTTCTATGTTGAACAACACCTATAAAATAGGACTGATTATGATCAATAGATTGATTGATTGTCTCTTCTTGTGTCCCAGATAATTCAGAGGGAGAATAGAAGTCACCATTTGCTTTCTTGGCAACCAAAGCAGAAACATTCCAACTACCGGAAAATTCAGATGAGGTTGCATAATGAAAAGTTTTTCCATAAGCGGATAATCCATATTCAGCACGCTTGTTTTTACTTCCACCTGCCTGTGCAAGAAAATATCCGGTAGAATTGACCTCAAAAGAAGTCGGGTTTAAAAGAAGAGCATATTTTCTTTCCCCGTAATCATTGCCCGAATCTTCATCTACAATTAAGAGATCCGCATCTGCAGTTTTAACCCAGAGCAAACCGTCAGGTGAAACCATCTTGGTTGCATTCTTTTCAATATGTTTGGCTGCCGTCTCCGCGGTGCCATTTCCGACTCCCTTTCCACCCACATTAAGTGTCATATTTCCATCAATTGCAGCAATTAAACGCGTTACATTTACATCCAATGATAGTGGAAGGTTACCGGATGCGGCGGTAAGTTGGGCATCTAGATCACCAAAGTCAAAACCAAGTAGTCCTCCTTCATCTGTCATATTTTGGATGTAACGATGTTTGGAAATGTCAGGATCAACGGCTGGATGTTCAGTTTTAGTGTCTCCATTGAAGAACAAATGACCTGAGGGTTGCTCACTTGTTTTAACCCATAGATTCATCTCAGTATCCTTAACTGCCTTTGGGCTATCGAAGCCACTCCATTGGTAAGATGTTGGAAAAAACTTTGCACTAAAAAAGTTAGATGCATTTACATCCTTCATGTAATCGTCCACCATTTTAGCTGAGATATCGGGACTGGATATTCCAAGTGCGTTGTAGCCTGAAGTTGGTACTGCTAGACCATAAATCTTACCAAATAGTAAACCGTTTCTTGCCAAGAATTGATCTCTCTCAGATGCGTTAGGGCTGATCGGATTACCATCTGCTGCCCTACCTTTTATTCCAACATAAATTCTATTCGGGGCAGGCTCAGAATTATGATTATACCCAGCGAGCACAATAACCACGTAATTTGTCAAACCGGGATTAAGAGGAAGGATTTTCTCATAACCAGTCTGCCCTAAAGCAGGAACTGTATATGCGGTTTTATTTGCAATATCAACGACAACGGATGCAAGCCCCATGGTCGAGTCCGCAGTGGTTTGCCCTCCGTCAAACATGGAACTAATTGCCCACTCCTCTGCACAAAGCCAAACATCATCGGCGAGACCAACATTACTACCGTAACGGTTTTTCTTTTCATACCAAGCACCACAAAAAGACTGAAAAAAGAAATCGGCTTCAGAGAGTTTAAACTTAGAACTAAACGGAATGTAATTTCTGCTGGCGTCTGCCTGATTTCCCCAGAGTCCGCCTTGTTTTTTAGATACTACAAGTTCTCCAAAAACATTATATACCTTGTCATAAAGATTTCCGGAAGCTTCAAACATGGTACTGGCTGGGAGTTGATTATTAAGAAAATCAGCAAAAGCAGTACGGTTATAATCAATTGTATGGATGTGAGAACCAGTAAATGAAACCCCATTGGACATGACCCAAGGATATGTCTCAGTACTCATCGTCGCATAAGATTCTGACTGATATGCTACTCGAATTGTGTCATTATCTTCCAACCATGCAGCTTGTCCATCAGGGTAACCGGTTAGTGGATACCCAGTTTTAGGATCAAATTCGCCAACTGTAGCAAGTGCTTTCATGCCTGAGAGAAAAGGAAATCTTATATCTCCACTTTGGCCGTTGACTAAAAAGGAAGCATTACCATCTGCAGAACTTGCTTCAGCAATAAGAGCACTTACTTCTCCGATCCTCTTGAGTTCCCTAATATCGGAAAGAAAAGATGCGTTTGGATCGACATTTGAAATGTGCGACTTGATTAAACCTTCAAGCTTAGATATTTCAGAAATATTCAAACTTGGTAAATAGTTTGAATTCGAATAAGAAAGATTTAAGTCCTTTACCCTTACTTCTTCGCTGTAACCCGGATAGTCTCTTGCGTCTCCCTCATTCGCAGTAATGAAATAATCTTTATTATTCAAATTGAATGAAACAATTGAATCTGGTTGATACATTCCAAGAACACGCCAAGGTTTTGGATTGTATCCCCCATTGTAACTGTCGTCTTTATTGGAAGAATCGAATGATAATCCGAGTTTTCCCCAGTCTTTATAACCAAGTGGCAAAATTTCGGTAATTTCTAGTTTGATTAAATCTACAACTGCGAAGGCATTGTTCTCTTGTAAAGTAACGAACGCCTTTTTTGAATCTTCAGTAATTGCGACATACTCAGGTTCAAGATCTTGGGAAACTGTAACATTTCCATCGTTGCCAAATATGCGAACACCTTGTGAGATAAGTTTTTGTTTGCTTGTGTCAAAAGAACTGAAGTTTAAATCAATTACTTGAGTCTGTAGAAATTCACCATATTGATTAAGGTCTATTATAGAAATTGATCCAATTGGGTCTACTGTGTAGGCATCATTTGGCTCACCTTCGTTTGCAACTACGATGCGTTTTCCATCTTTGGTAAAAGCTAAGTGATCAGGTAATGAACCAACTGTGGGATTCGCTAGTGGGGTACCGTTTTGCTCGACTGATGTTGAAAAAATTACAACTTTCCCTGGATTTTGTTTGGTATTTGCCTGAACTGCTACAGCGACGAGTCCGTTACTTACAGAAACTGCATTAACTCCGCCACCATAAGAGGAAAGAGGTAATGAAAAAAGCTTTCTTAGTGTTGCATTGGATTCTAATTGAAGCACATCAAGGGACTTATTCACATCATTGCTGACAAAAACCCTTTTGGTCATTGGGTCAAAGGCAGGAATTTCCGCAGCGCTTTTATCTATTCTTGAAGCAACAGGAACATCGGCTGTGTATGTGTCGATAACCTTTAGCATGCCTTGGCTATGTGAGAAAGAAATACAACTTGTTAAAAGTGCTACGAAAGAAATGAATTTGTTTTTATAAATTAATGACATCTTTGAAATTATGTTTAGGCATCAATTTATACTTTAATTTCAAGGATATATTATCAAAAATTTGTAATGAAATAGTAAAACTGGAAAGTGCTTCATTTAACCATTTCTGTAACAAAGTTTACAAAACTTGCCATGAAATGGTGATATACATGCTAATTTAATTCATTCATGTAACAGCTTTGCTTCAAATTTGTTTTGGCAGGGATTCATCAAGCAATTTGAGTTCAATATTTGAGAAATGTAAAACTATCCAATCTTTTCACCACTGTCGTTGACTACCTTTTACCGTTCGCATAAATTTTTCTTATGTCGAGATTGTATAATAATTTAAAACATAGATTCTTGAGCTTCATTCTCGCTTTCTTTCTATCGATTCTTTTTTCCGAGTATACCAGTCAATTCTTGTACGCTAATTATCGAGGTTGGATGATCTGGAGAGACATCACGGGATCGGATCCAAACTTCATCACCTCGATTATACAAAAGATTTCTTGGGCACTGTTATTCTTTTCCTCATTTTTTATGCTTTGGAAATTAGATTCTTTTTTTATTCCTTATCCCGAAAAAGAACCTCACAAAGAAAAAGAGCAGGATTTAAAAGCGAATACAAACAATGAAGAAAACCATTCTGAAACAAATACTAAGGATAAAGAGGACTCTACAGATTCAGAGGATGAACCGATTGCCGAAGATGAGACTTTTGAGCCCGAGGAAGAACAGGAGCTTATACAAGATGAATTTAAATTTAATTTCACCGATCTTAAATATGCAGAGACACTTGGTCTAAAAGAGCCTTTCAGTCTTAAGGATATTAAACCGAGCTATCGCAAGATCATTGCTCAATATCATCCGGACCGGGTTGCGGCAATGGGAGAGGAAATCCAAGAAGTTGCCGAGAAAAAAGCCAAAGAAATAAACCGTGCTTATGACTATTTCCAAAAAAAATACAATCTAAGTTAAGGTAAAAATTTAAAATTTTACTTAATACCAAACCACTTCTCGCTTGAAGGCATAAACAAAGTGGTTATTATAATCCGCTTTTGAAAAATTATGACAGACAAACCAAGTAAACACGAATTCCAAGCCGAGACCAAACAGGTTCTCGATATCGTTGTTAATTCCCTTTACAAAGATAAAGAGATATTTATCAGGGAATTAATATCCAATGCATCAGATGCACTAGAAAAGCTTCGTCGCTTGCAGCTTACAGAAAAGGAAATATTCGAAGACGAATTGGATCACGAAATTAAAGTTACCACAGATGATTCCTCCAATACCCTTACGATTCAGGATTTCGGATTAGGAATGGATAAGGATGAATTAGTTGAAAATTTGGGAACGATTGCTCATTCAGGTTCCAAAGCATTTATGGAGGCACTGCAATCAGACGGTGAGAAGAATGATTCCCTGATTGGAAAATTTGGCGTTGGATTCTACAGTGTTTTCATGGTAGCGGAGAATGTTAAGGCATTTACCCGAACATGGAAAAAAGACGGACATGGGCAATGCTGGGAAAGTGACGGAAGTGGCTCATACACAATTGAGGTTGCTAATGACCAACAACGAGGAACCAAGATTGTGGTTAAGTTAAAGGATGACTTTTCCGAATTTGCCAAAGAGGACCGAGTCAAAAATATTATTAAAAAATACTCAGCATTTGTTCAGTTCCCGGTTTCGGTAAATGGGGAAAAAGTCAACACTGTTGATGCAATTTGGCTACGTTCAAAAAATGAAATTAAGGAAAAAGAGTATGAGGAATTTTATAAGTTTCAATCGAATGATTACGATGCTCCCCTAATGAGAATGCACTTCAGTGCGGATGCTCCATTGGAAATTAACTCCCTTCTCTTTGTCCCCAAGCGAAACATGGAAAAAATGGGGATGTTTCGCAATGAGAACAAAGTGGCACTTCATTGCCGAAAAGTTTTAATCGATCCGGAACCCAAGTCTTTATTCCCTGAATGGCTACGTTTTTTGAAGGGTGTTGTCGACAGCTCAGATTTACCTCTCAATGTTTCGCGGGAAGTAATGCAGGACAGCGAGTTACTAAGAAAGCTCAATCAAGTGCTGACCAAGCGCTTTCTTCGTTTTCTCAACGAACAATCAAAAAAAGAAACCGAAACTTACCTTGAATTCTGGAAAGAATTTGGAATCTTAATTAAAGAAGGGGCAGCGACTGATTTTACATATCGTGAAGATTTGGCAAAACTTTTGCGCTTTGAATCTACTGCCCTCGAATCCGGCAAGCTTACCGGTTTGGACGAATACATTGATCGGATGGCAAAAGACCAAAAAGAAATACTCTTCCTTTTTGGAAAGAGCAGAGAATCAATCGAGGCTGGACCTTATCTTGAAGCACTAAAAGCTCGAAGCCTTGAAGTACTTCTTTTAACGGAGCCTGTCGATGAATATGTAATGCAATCTGTTCGCGAATATAAAGAGATGAAAATTATTTCCGCGGATTCCGAGGAATTAAAACTCGAAAAACTTGATGAGGAGCCTAAAGGCAAGGCTATGACCAAAAAAGATACGAAATCTTTGTGTAAATGGTTACAGGATACTCTCAAAAACAAAGTGTCCGAGGTTGAAACTGGGGAACGTTTAATTGATAGCCCGGTTTGCATCGTTGGAAGCGATGGCATGGGTGGAGCATCTGCAAGAAGGGTTATGAAAATGATGCAGGGCGGAGATGAAATGATGCCCCCAACCCCAGTTAAATTGCAGGTAAATGAGAGGCATCCTATAATCAAAGGGTTATCAAGCCTTGTAAAAAATGATCAAGAAACTGCAGAGCTTGTTGCCAATCAACTCCTCGATAATGCTCTGGCCACTGCAAATTTATTGGATGACCCTAGGGAAATGATTGCCAGAAGTTATCAGGCAATTGAAAAATTAACCAGCAAGTGATCGTCTATAAAATTTGTTTCTATCAAATGTTTCTTTGAGTTTTTCTTCCTCTGAATTTCAAAAATTGATATTGCGAATTTTTTAAAAGCATGAATAAATTCTCAGCATGAGTAGATTATTCACGTCTTTCCGCATCCTGTTGGGATATTCAACCTGCATATTTATCCTATCATTTAGTTCCTGTACTCGAGGTGGAACTAACCCATTCTCAAAAGACGATGGTGAAATTAAGGAAAATATTGAGAACTTAATGGGATTAGCCGTTGGGATGACTAAAGGACAGGTCTTTGAACTCTCTGGCATTGCCAATTATGTTGAAGGGTATGATTGGGGAAGCGTTTGGTTTTACAAAATACGCAAGGGCGGAACAGAAGGAACGCTTGCTAATAAAGATATTGAGCAAAGGTACATGCCTGTAGTTTTTGATAACACTGACCGGGTCATGGGTTATGGTCGAAAGTTTTACGATCAAACCTTAAGCGATTTAGGTACTGGACAGTTCTAAAATCCTTAATTCACTATTTGATCAATTGTTCGATTGACGAACAATCAAATTTTTGTTTCTATATACTGTTTCTCTTTATATCACTATGAAAACAACTCTTGCAAAAGCTGAAACAACCGTTCACGGATGGCGTATTGTCGATGCGAAAGATCAAATCCTTGGAAGGCTTGCCGTTAAAATTGCAGACTCCCTGCGTGGCCGAGACAAGCCAACCTACACACCCCATGTTGATACTGGGGATTATGTCATTGTTATTAATGCTGATAAAGTAAAGCTCAGCGGTTCTAAAGAAGAGCAGAAAAAGTACATGTTTTACAGTGGATATATGGGTGGCGAAAAATACAGAAGCGTTGCCGACTTTAGGGAAAACCGACCTGAGTTCATCATCACTAATGCAGTTAAAGGAATGTTGCCCAAAAATAAACTTGCGAGTCGTATGCTCAAAAAACTTAAAGTTTACAAAGGAGAGGAACATCCTCATACCGCACAACAACCCGTTCCTCTCAACAGCTAATTTTTATTATGAGTGCCAAAACATCAAAAACTGAATTTATCGCCACCGGAAGAAGGAAGACAAGTACTGCCCGCGTTCGCATCATGCAAGGTACTGGAGTCTTTACAATAAATGGCAAAAGCCATACCGATTATTGCTCAACCGAACAAAATCGTAAAGTGGTTCTCTCCCCTCTTGCCACTGTTGATATGATCGGGGGTGTTGATGTTTCTGTTAATGTTACAGGTGGAGGTGGGACTGGTCAGGCTGGTGCAATTCGTCATGGTCTTTCCCGTGCATTAGAAAAAATGAACCCAGACTTGCGTGTTCCTCTTAAGAAAGCTGGTCACATGCGACGAGATCCACGAAAAATTGAAAGAAAGAAAACCGGACAGCCAGGGGCTAGAAAAAGATTCCAATTCTCTAAACGATAATTACTTTTTTTAAACTTTTTACTTCAACCCCTCGGAACTCCAACCGAGGGGTTTGTTTTTTTATCAGCATAAACATTTTTAATTAACCGTCATGAACGTAACTATCGTAGGTGCATCCGGATATTCTGGGAGAGAATTAGTTTCTCTCCTTATAAATCATCCATTGATTAATTTATCCATGGTTACCTCACGATCGCTTGAGGGTCAAAAAGTTGAATCCCATATTTCTCGTCTCCGCGGGGCAACCAATGGTCTAACATTCACAAATCCATCAATCGAGGACTTAGTAAATCATTCAGATTGTGATTTGTTTTTCCTGGCACTTCCACACGGAACTGCTTCTAAATATGCAGTTCCTCTTCTTGAGTCAGGAAAAAAAGTAATCGATTTATCCGCTGATTTCCGGCTCAATTCTTCATCACTTTATGAGGAATTTTACAACTCTCCACATCCATCTCCTAGGTGGTTGGAAAAAGCAGCATACGGACTTCCTGAAATTCATTCACTTTCTTGGGATAAGTCTAACTTAATTGCATCTCCAGGTTGTTATCCAACGAGCTTAATTATCCCGCTGTTTCCATTGCTCCAAAATCAATTGATTGAAAAAGATGGTATAATCGCCAATTGTATGAGTGGAATAAGCGGTGCAGGTAGAAACGCATCTGAAAAATTGCTCTTTTGTGAAAGAAACGAAAGTGCATCCGCATACGGACTTCCAAAGCATCGCCATTTATCTGAAATTGAAGAACAGCTTTCACTAGCTTGCAGCGAAAAAATAACTTTATCTTTTCATCCTCATCTTGCCCCAATGAACCGTGGCATTTGCTCAACCATTTCGGTGCAAGCTAAGAGTGTGCTAAATCGCAAAAACATTCTCGATTGTTGGTCATCCTTTTATCACAAACGAAAATTTGTTCATATTCTTGATGAAGGTGAATTTCCCGATGTAAAAGATGTAGTTGGAACAAACCGGATTGATTTAGCTGTCGTTCAAGATGACCGTACCAATCGCTATGTTATTTGCTCAGCCGAAGATAATCTGCTCAAAGGTGCAGGAGGACAAGCAGTTCAGGCAATGAATATTTGCAATGGATTTGATGAAGGAGAAGGACTTCCATGAAATTTTATGAAAATGGAGATGCACTGACTGACCCTCGTGGATTTTTTTGCTCGGGCGTTCATTGCGATGTCAAAGGATTACATGACGGAAAACTTGATCTTGGTATAATATTCTCGAAAAAACCGTGTAATGTTGCTGGTGTTTTTACTACCAACGATATTCGAGCTGCCCCAGTGCATTATTGCCAAGATCTTTTAAATAAAAACGAAGCCAATTTTCATGCCATTGTTGCAAATAGTGGGAATGCAAATGCATGCACGGGCACACAAGGTGAAATGGATGCAAAAAAAATGGCTTCCGAAGTCGCCAGACACTTAAACATTACCCAAGAAGAAGTTCTTGTTTGCTCAACAGGAAGAATCGGAGTTCATCTGCCGATGAGTCGCTTGACCACAGGTATTCGAGATGCGAGTGAAGATATCATCGATGGGTGTGATGGAGCAAGAGCTTTCCAGGAAGCTATACTGACATCCGATACATGCACAAAATCGTGCTCTGCAAAAATTCAAACCTCTACAGGAGAGGTAACAATTGGAGGAGTGGTAAAAGGGGCGGGTATGATTGAGCCTAATATGGCAACAATGCTTGCCTTCCTTACAACAGATATGGGAGGAACCAATAAGGAATTACTAAGTATTCTCAAAAATGCTGTTGATCAATCATTCAACCGGATAACAATAGATGGAGACATGAGCACCAATGATACCGTGCTTATGTTGGCTAACGCTGCTTCCGGCAGTGTGCTTTCCAATGAATCACAAAAGGTACAAAAAGAATTTAAAGAAGCCGTCGAAGCAGTTTGTGCATGTTTGGCAAAAAAATGTGTGACCGATGGTGAAAAAGTTACCAAGTTTGTTAAAATATTAGTCGAGGGGGCCAAAGATTCAACTTCTGCAATGAAGGTCGCACGATCCGTAGCTAATTCTTTACTTG
This sequence comes from Opitutales bacterium, assembly GCA_965660725.1. Lineage (GTDB taxonomy): Bacteria > Verrucomicrobiota > Verrucomicrobiia > Opitutales > Seribacteraceae > Seribacter. The sequence goes on along the minus strand of CBFIBI010000007.1, from coordinate 2,007 downwards.
TAAAGTCTTCCTGGTATGGTTCAGACCCAAATTGGGGACGAGTTGTCGATGCAGCAGGATATGCAAAAGTTGGGCTTACCTTTGAAAATCTTAGTATGCACTACAATGACACCCCTGCTTTGGAGAACGGACGACCTATTGTGAAAAACAAATCGAGATGGAAAGAAATTGTATCTGCTGATGAATTTTCGATTTCTTTGCACTTGGGAATGGGAGAAGCAGAAGGTGAAATTTGGAGCAATGATTTAAGTGAGGAATATGTTAATTTCAATAAAAGCGAATGATGCACAACATGGAAGAAAGTAAAAGGAAGGCGAGCATTCTAGTTGAAGCTTTACCCTATGTGCGTAGATTTCGAGGTTCCATCTTTGTAATTAAATATGGAGGGAGTTTTATGGATTCTCCTGATCCTGAAGTTCGTGCAAGAGTTGCTCAGGATCTTGTTTTCCTGCATTTTCTTGGCATCAAAGTTGTGGTGGTTCATGGAGGTGGTAAAGCTGTAACTCGATCTCTTGCGGAAAAAGGAATAGAAGCTAAGTTTATCGACGGTTTACGAGTTACTGATAAACGCACTATTGATATTGTAGATGAAGTTTTGAATGGAAGTGTGAATAAGGAAGTAGCCTCCTTTGTGTCGAAGTTTGATTGTAAAATTGAAAGAATCCCGGGTATAGATGTGCTTGTATGTGAAAAGTATTCTCATCCTGCTGACTTAGGATTTGTCGGCGAAGTTAAAAGCGTCAGATCAGAAAAAATTCTGGCTGCTCTGGAAAGTGGTGCTATGCCTATTTTATCATCCACTGGTTCTGATAAAAAGGGACAATGCTACAATGTAAATGCTGATACAGCAGCCGCTCAGGTTGCTATTGAGCTGAAAGCAAGAAGGTTAGTTTATTTATCTGATGTCCCAGGTCTACTCAAAGATCCTAATGATCCAAGTTCATTACTCTCGAGCCTTCCAGTCAATCAGGTGGAACCACTTAAAAAAGAAGGCGTTATCGTACAGGGAATGCTGCCTAAAGTAAACAGTGCTGTGGAGGCATTAAATGCCGGAGTTAATCGGGTTCACTTTATTGATGGTAGGCTTGCCCACAGTATACTGCTTGAAATTTTCACCGACGAAGGGATTGGAACCGAGATTGTCCATTGAGATAAAAGATAGTGAACTCTGAGCATGCAAAATATTTAGTTGCCAACTATGCAACTCCACCCCTTGAAATTACTAAAGGAAAAGGTAGCTTTCTTTGGGATAGTACGGGTAAGAAATATCTCGATTTTACATCTGGAATCGCAGTAACCAATATTGGGCATAGTCATCAGCATTGGATCAATAAAGTTTCCAGCCAAACTGAGAAACTGGTGCACTGTTCCAATCTTTTCTCAATCCCGGAACAGGTCCGATTAGCAAAGAGATTGGTACAAAAAATTGGGCCTGGAAAAATGCTCTTTTGCAATAGCGGTGCTGAAGCTAACGAGGCTTTGATTAAATTCTCTCGATTAGCAGGAAAAAAAGATCAACCTCATAGACATAAGCTATTAGTAGTTGATAATGCATTTCATGGTCGTACAATGGGTGCACTTTCAGCTACTGCTTCAAAAAAATACAGAGAGGGATTCGAGCCCCTACTTACTGGTTTCACCTTTGCTCGCCTTAATGATATTGAATCGTTCGCTGAAAGTGTAGATGAAGAAACAGTTGGAATAATGATCGAGTCAATCCAAGGAGAAGGTGGAGTCAAAGTGGCGACAGATCAATTCCTTCAAGACCTCCAAAAACTTTGCAGGGAGCGTAATCTGCTCCTTCTACTCGATGAAGTCCAGGCTGGCATTGGAAGAACGGGAGAATTTCTTGGATTCCAGAAATCAGGCATTCATCCTGATGCAGTTGCCATAGCTAAGGGATTGGGAGGGGGCTTCCCTATTGGTGCCATCTGGCTTTCCGAAAAATGGGCAGATACCTTTAAACCGGGTTCCCATGGAACAACATTTGGCGGATCTCCGTTGGCC
>CBFIBI010000006.1:0-59170 GCA_965660725.1 Opitutales bacterium | reverse complement strand
GACCCAAGATACCTCGAAGAAAAAGACACATTCTCCAGTAAACTTCTTAACAAAAAAATATCAAGGAATTGATCGATTTAAAAGGCGATGGTTCAGTCAATAAAGCAGATGCAGAATTAATTTTTGATACCGAAGACTTTGATTCGGACCGGGATGTAATGAGTAATTTTATGGAACGGATATTTGGCTGTGACTCATTATACAGTAAAGCCAAAACCGTACTTCCCCGTTCTGTTAACAAAAACGACGCTAAGTAAGGAATTACATTTCATCAGTATCAGGCATTCTACAATACTGAAGCTATTGATCATATCGTTGACAGAAGTACCATTAACAGAACAGTGGTCACTCTGGTTGACCTTAATGGTGCGGCTTCGGTTATGGGTCTTAAAGTCGGAGGGGGGATGGAAAGAGTGATGTTTGAAACTTCAAACACTTGCATCGCAGGTAGAAAACAATTTATTCGTGTTCGTATTAGATCTAAATAAGCGAATAACCAGCAAAAAAAATTTAGGGTGACTTCTGAGACACTCCAACCATTCAATTTTATACACCATTTTCGAACTTTAGTCTTTTCGTCTAGGTCTAATGTCAGTTAGGTTTGACTTATGAACAGCCTGCTCTCCACCACCGACCTCGTAATCTTTTTCGGTTCCCTCATAGCCGTGATGGGCTTTGGCCTGTTTGCTGGGAAAAAAGAGAACAGCTCTAAAGATTACTTCCTTGCAGGCAAGGAGACACGTTGGTGGGGTGTTGCCGGTTCAATTTTCGGTTCGAATGTTTCAGCTAATCATATAGCTGGCATGATGGGGGTTGGGTATATAGTAGGCTTTGCACAAAGCCAGTTCGAAATTACGGCCATTGCCGGCTTACTATTACTTTGCTACGGCTTTCTCCCGGTCTATCGAAAAATGAACGTCTTTACCCTGAGTGAATATTTGGGAAAACGCTACGATGATCGGAGTCGTGTAAGCTTCGCCTTCATCATGGTTGTTATCATGGTTGTTGTCCAAATGGTACCGGGTTTTTACTTCGGATCCCGATCCGTCAACCGATTGCTACAAGGAGACACGGGTAGCAAGGCATCAGCCGAAGCGTTCGTGAATCCAGAAGGTTCTATTAGTGTGATTCAAATCAAGGCAAATGGTCGAAAATACGCTACAGCTCCAGAAGTGCTCATAAAACAAGATAGAGGAGCTAAGGCTGTTGCTCAAATTGACGATCAAGGAAGGTTGACTTCGATTGATTTGATTGAATCGGGTTCTGGTTACGATCCTGATAAAGCGCCACCCATAGTACTCAAAGGGGGAAATGAAAGAAATCCTGAAATCTCTCCAGGCGATGTCGATCCCAGGCATTACCAGATCGGTATCTTAGTTATGGCTTTGGTCACTGGAGCCTATGTTATATTAGGGGGGTTAAGAGCGGTTATCATTACGGATGTGGTCCAATCCGTACTTATGTTGATAGGCGGATTAATCGTAGCATTCGTCGTGTTCAGCTTACCTGAAGTAGGAGGATGGTCAGGTATGCGAGCGATGGATGCCGCTGCTTCACCTGAGTCCCAAAAAATGCATCTTTACGAGTCAAGTGATCACCCTACCCTTCCTTGGACTGGGATGCTTAGCGGTCTGATGGTTCTTCACTTTTTCTATTGGGGAACGAATCAATTCATCGTTCAAAGAGCCCTTTCCGCTCGGTCGGACAGGGAAGCCCGTATCGGAATCATTACTGCCGGTTTTTTTAAGTTGCTTATACCATTCTTTTCGATTGGCACTGGAATTGCCGCATTTTACCTTTTCAAGAAAAACAACATGATCGTAGCCTCAGACGATGTGTTCATCACCCTTCTTACGGAATATGTAAAGCCAATCGGATTTGGAGTGCTTGGCTTGGTTGCCGCTGGTCTGATTGGGGCGATTTTGTCCACCGTAGACTCGATGCTCAATTCCGCCGCTACCATTATTACCTTCGATATCTACAAAAAATACATCAACCCCAATGCCGATGACAAAAAACTCGTTTGGGTAGGACGAGTATGGATCGCAATCTTCATCGTAGTGGCTGGCTTTGTCTCAATTGCGATCATGGATCCTAATTCCAAATCTCCATTCTTCATCTATGTAGCTGCCAACCAAATGAAGTTGGTCTCAGGGCTAGTCGTTGCCTTCCTCGTAGGCATGTTTTGGAAAAGAGCAACTGGAGCAGGTGGAATTGCAGCCATAGTCAGCGGCATTTTCTTCTCTTTCGCTTTCGCCCCCATCGCTATTGATGGTCAGCCATTATGGCCTTCGCTTTACGAACTCACTCTAGCAAAGAGCGACTTAATACGGGAGCTTTTCGGGCCTAAGCTCAATTTCTTTCATGCAGCTTTCCTTGCCTCCTTAATTGCTTTCACGCTCAACATCGTCGTTAGTCTTAAAACTCAACCCGACAAGGAAAAAGGCAAGTTTACCTGGACTGAATTAGGAGGCCATGAACCGAGCACTCTCAAAAGTGCGGGAAAAAAAGTGCTCTTGACCATTGGTCTTTACACAATCCTTGGACTGACAATGGTTGGAGAATGGACAAGTCCTTTGATCTCCGGTTTGGTTGCCGCAATCTGGACTTGGATCGCCTTTGCTGAAGTTGCCCTCGCGGCAGTAATTCGTTCCCACACCGAAGGGAAGCCGATCAGCCTGTTTGTAGAGGATAGATTTTGGGCCGGTCTTTTAGCCGGCTTGGCGATATTCATGATGTTTTACTACTATTAAACTGCTATCTCCTCCGCTAACTCCTCTAGAGGGTAAGTCCAAATTTCGGACAGGGTTGGGTGATACCAGTCTGCCTGTAGTAGTTGGTTTACAGTGGCTCTAACTCCTACTCCAACAGATAAAGAATGAATTAATTCACCTGCGTCTTTCCCCACACACTCGGCTCCCAGTATCAGCCCGGATTTCTTCTCAGCATGGATCGCAACATGACCAAATTTAGCTTCCATCAGGATGGACTTACCATGATCATCAAAGGGATAGGATGCAGATAGAAAATCGACTCCCTGCTCGGTCAGTTGCCTTGGGCTTAATCCAACAACTGCCAGTTGAGGATCGGTGAAGACCACGGACAACAGATTAGTATAATTCATAGGCCTAACTTTTTTGTCCATTGCATGAAGAGCAGCGGTTTCTCCTTGTTTGATTGCAATATGCACAATCTCATGAGGACCGGCACAATCTCCTGCTGCATAGACTTCCGGGCAGCTTGATTGCTGAAATGAATTGGTTTTAACATGGCCAGTTGGCAATCGTTCAACTCCGGCAGCTGACAAGTTTAATTGGTCAGTTCTTGGCTCGCGTCCAAGTGCTAAAAATAAAAAAGAGGTTTTAATCTTTTTCTCCTTTTCCTGATGTCTGTAAGAAATTTCTGTATGAAGATCATCGATTTGAGAAAATCCTCCAAAATCAACATCAAGTTGAAGGTCAATTCCCTCGGCCCTCATTGCATTTTGTAAACAATTTGAAGCTTCTTCTGAAAATTCTTTCAACAATCGTGGACTTCTCTGCAAAAGAGTCACTTTAGATCCTACTCTTGAGAGAAATTGTGCTAGTTCACAGGCAACTACTCCACCACCTAGAACAACACATTCAGCAGGAACTACTTTTAAGTCCAGTACATCGTCACTTGTCTTATAAGATACTTCCGCTAAACCAGGCAAATTTGGCACCTTTACCTTGGAACCGGTTGCAATTAAAATCTTCTTCGCTCGTAAATTTGTTCCATCACTTAATCCCACAGTTTGATTATCAATAAGATTACCGTTTGATCGAAAAAGAGAAAACCTACCATCTTCAAGCTGTTCTTTTCGATAGTCCGCAAATTCAGCAATAACTTGTTTTTTACGGGCTTGGATCGCAGCCATGTCTGCTTGTGGAGAATTTCCAGTAAATCCAAAAGTGTTTCCTTTTTGAGCAAGATGTAAAACTTCAGCGGAATAAATCAGGGTTTTTGAAGGCATACATCCTCTTAGTATGCAAAGGCCTCCCAACTCTTCTGCACCATCGACCAGTGCCACCTTTTTCCCATACTCATTAAAAGTTCTAGCAGCCGCATAGCCTGCACTGCCCCCTCCTAGAATAATAAAATCAAATTGTTGGTTCATAAATATTAAATTGGTTTCTCTCGACACATATCATAAAGAACTTCAAGTTGTCGATTACATCACCGATGGGTTACCTATTTCAAGAGCCAATCTTTTTTCATAAATGTAAATTTCTGAAAGTGAGATTTGTCGGCTTTTTACTTTTCCTGAGCTTTTGGGCTGGGAATTGTTTACTTACTGCAAAAGATAAAATGTCTTTCCGGGAGCTTGACCGTTGGTACGAGGTGTTTATGGCTGGGTCAAAAGTGGGCTATTCTCATTCAACAATGAAGCTCGAGAAAGATGAAGTTGTCTCAAAGAGCATTTCTACAATCTCAGTTAACCGAGCAGGAACCACTATTGAAATCAAGTCTGTTGAAACTACCCGTGAAACGATTCTTGGAGATATAATAAGTTTTTCAAGTGAGATATTGATGGGGGGTGTGCCAATTATGAAAAAAGGTTATGTCGATGGCGATAAAATTGTGGTTCGAGAAAAACAGTATTTTCGTGAGGCAAGAAAACGCTATCCGCTTGACCGCAACGGAAAGATGACTTGGGGGTTGATGAGAACATTACGAGAAAACGATTTCAAAATAAAAGGTAATGTATTCGACACAAAAATATACTCAGCTGATTTTGGAATGGCCTCTCCCACTCTTGCCAAAATCAAAGCCATGGGAAAGTCTACGGTAATGATTTTGGGACAACCCATGAATACTTTTAAAACTGAAATTCTAATGTCCACCAACATAGGAAGGGTCAAATCGGTTAATTGGTTGGATGAATGGGGCTTTGCTGTGCAGATCAAAATGCAACTTGGCAGTCTTCCCATCGAAATGAAACAATCATCTGAAACGAAAGCCAAACAAAGAACTGAATCTCCTGAACTCCTCCTAAACACTTTAATTTTATTGGAAAAAGAAATACCTGCAGATGCAAAAAAGGTTCTTCTAAAAATCGAAATAACAGATGGAAAAGCAAGCTCCACATTATATCAAAGCGAACACCAAAAAGTTACCCGCCTTGAAGAAAAAGTTTTTCATGTTGAATTAAGTTCCGAAAAATGGGGAGCAAACTTAATTGGAAAGGAGAAGATTTTTAAAGTAAAGCCGGAATATAAGAATTCCAACTTAATGATAGATTCAATGGATCCTTTGATACGCCAACTTGCACAAAATGCTGGAAATGGATCCAAGAATATAATCGAACTTTCGGAAAAGCTTTATTTATTCACCCAAAATTATTTAATTCACAAAAACTTTAATGTGGGCTTCGGATCAGCCTCTGAAACCGCAAAGAAACGGGAGGGCGATTGCACCGAACATGCCGTCTTTCTTGCGGCACTTGGCCGCTCAATGGGAATCCCTTCACGCGTGGCTACAGGTCTTGCCTACATGAAAAACTTTAAAGGTAACAAGAATGTAATGGGGTTTCATATGTGGACAGAATTTCATCTTAAAGGGAGTTGGGTTCGGCTAGACTCAGCGTTAGGAAAAATTGGCACACATGCTGACCGAATTACCCTTTCAGTCTCCTCCCTTGAACAAAATGGGTTACAGGAAATAAGCTTTGGAATTAGCGAGATGATTAACAATTTAAAGATTTCAGTTATGAGCGCTGGATGACTGAAGTAGTTATTTACATCTTGACTCAATTTTAAATTCAAAAATGATGGTTATATCGTTTAGCATCATTTTATCACCCCGTTTATTAAACGATTATAAATTTTACCCTATGATCAGATTACAAGAATATGCAGATGGAGATGTCGTCTTAAAAGACGGCGAACTTGGCAAAGGATTTTGCATCTTAGAATCAGGCTCCTTGGAGGTTGTCCGTGAAGGTAGGGTTCTAAGTGAAATTGATCAACCTGGTTCCATTTTCGGAGAATTAAGTGAAATTCTTGGACTTAAACGAGATTCTGTGATTCGTGCGAAAACTCCTACAAGAGTTAGGCATGTCGAAGAAAGCATTGAAGATATTGTCTCCAAAAATCCAAAAGTCTCTGTTAAACTTATTAGAACCCTTGGACGCAGACTCTACAGGATGAACCAGCTTGCCACTAAGGAGATGTCTGCAAACGATGCACCTTCCGCACCCGCAGGTCCTGATGCTGTTAAGATTCTTGTGGTTGATGATAAGCCTAACATTGTAAAACAACTTACTGAAATTTTCTCAAAAAATGAATGGCATGTTCAAAACACCCCGGACGAAGCTGGTGCTCTTAAGATATGTGAAAACACCTCCTTCTCTGCCATTCTTATAAGTATGGCCTTACCGGGTGACACCGCAGTTGATCTAAGAAGGAAATTAAAGACAAATCACAATGTGCTAAATACACCAATTATTGGAATGATAGTACAGGGTGATGAAGCGGCACAAAAGAAAGCACTTAATTCAGGGTTCGCTGATTGCATTACAAAGCCTTTTAATCCTAATAAAACTGATGCTGTAATGTACAAAGTTATGAATTTGGATTCGTCAGCAAGATACTTTAAATTCATCGACGACTTTCTCTTTTTTAAATTACCTAGCGAACTTACTCCTTTTGTTATCAATGACATTAAGGAGAACATGGACAAGCGAATCCGAAATACAATCAACGAAGGAATCCTCAAGCTCATCATCGATGTGTCGGATTTGGAAGATGTGGGTGAAGAAGCGATTGAAGTGGTCGGCGAATTTGCTGAAAAAATTGAGGATATGAAACTTCCGATGCGCGGTGCGATTATAGCAACTGGCGAAGAAGCTGAAATGTGGAATAATCTTGATGGATGTGAGGAATGGGGAATCTGTGAAGATCTAGAGGGAGCCAAAGAACACTTGGATAAAGACCCCGATGATGACGACGAGGAGTAATCCTGCCGTCTCCCCCTTTAATTGTCCCTTTTATAGTCGGTAAATTCATGCGACCGTGTGCGATCACCAAGCAAAAGAAGTAAAACAATCTCTGCTTGAGCTTCAGGGAGATTTACTTTCTTCATTATTAGAAATTGATCCTCAAGTTAATTCTGTCACCGATCAATGGGATAGAATTGAAGGTGGTGGTGGTAAATCAATTGCATTTAAAAAAGGAAATATAATAGAAAAGGGCGGAGTTAATTTTTCGGATGTGTCAGGTAAGAGCCTTCCTGAATCTGCAACACAAAATCGATCCGAATTGGAAGGTGCAGCTTTTAGAGCGATGGGAGTTTCGGTAGTTTTACATCCCGACAATCCACATATTCCAACCACCCACGCAAATGTTCGTTATTTTGAAGCCAAAAAAGACGATAAAGTTATCGATTGGTGGTTTGGAGGCGGATTTGATCTTACACCATATTATCCATATAAGGAAGATGTTACCTTTTGGCACGAACAAGCAAGAGATGCCTGTACCCCATTCGGTGAAAGTTTATATCCAAAACTTAAGAAATGGTGCGATGAATACTTCTATCTCCCGCATCGAAATGAAACCCGTGGTGTTGGGGGAATTTTCTTTGATGACTTTTACAAAGGTGGCTTCGAGTCAAGCTTTTCGTTTATGAAAAAAGTTGGGGAAACTTTTGGAAAAGCATATTTTTCAATACTTCAAAAAAGAAAAGATATAAAGTATTCTAAAAAAGAAAAAGATTTTCAAAAATATCGAAGAGGTAGATATGTAGAATTTAATCTAGTGTACGACAGAGGTACTCATTTTGGCTTACAATCAGGCGGAAGAACAGAATCAATCCTAATGTCTATGCCTCCAGAAGTTACTTGGCAATACGGATGGTCTCCTGAAGCAGGATCTCCTGAAGAAGATTTGTATCAAAATTATTTAAAACCCAGAAATTGGCTTGGTGTAGAATGAACTCTAGAGAAAGAATAATTAATGCTCTTAAAAATGAAAATATGGGCAGACCCCCTCTTTGGGTAATGAGACAAGCGGGTCGCTATCTTCCGGAATATAGAGAATTGAGGAAAAAATATTCTTTCATCGAGATGGTCAAAAACCCAGAACTTGCCGTAGAGGTTTCCTTACAACCATTGAGAAGATTCGAACTAGATGCATCTATTGTTTTCAGTGATATTTTGGTCGTACCCGAAGCAATGGGCCAACCCTATTATTTTCGGGACAAAGGTGGTATAGGAATGGAATTTAAACTTGAGAATGAAAAATGCCTCGAAAAACTTGACACTGCAAACGCAGTGGAAAAGCTTTGCTATGTCAGGGATGCTCTCATTCTTTTGAGGGAGAATTTAGGCGATTCAAAAGCTATGCTTGGCTTTTGCGGTTCACCATGGACATTAGCATGCTACATGATTGATGGAGGGTCTTCAACAAATTTTCCGCAGACCGTAAATTGGGCAAAAAATTCGCCAATTTCCTTCGGAATTTTGATGGAAAAGATAACTCAGGTGTTAATTGAATATGTAAAGATGCAAGCTAACTCTGGAGTTGATGCGATTCAAATCTTTGACAGTTGGAATGCACTTTGTCCGAACTCTTTTCTGAACGAATGGTCACTAAAATGGATCGACCAGATTGCCAAAGAACTTTCAGAACAAACTCCTGTCATCCTTTATGCAAAAACCCCCAATGATCGTTTAGCCCAATTTACTGACTGCAAAATCTCCGGTATCAGCCTCGATCATAATACTGCACTTTCACATGCCAGAAAGGTTCTTCCTCAAAACTTTACCTTACAGGGTAATCTTAACCCTGCTATTATGGAGACTGACCCCGAAGCTGTGAGGAAAGCAGTCCATAATCTTTTAAATGAAATGAAGGGTGATCCTGGGCATATACTCAATCTAGGACATGGTATTCGTCCGATGGCAAAAATTGAATGTATGGATGCTTTGGTTGAAACGACTAGGCAATTTGCTCATTAGAATAATATCGCAGCTCAATCCGGATTTAGAAGTATTATAATCAAATGCTTATTTTCTCGAGTTAGGCATGCAAATATTAGCAACTGCAGCCTCAAAGTCCTCAAATCCTTCTACAATTTCAATATCCATCCTAACATAAAAAAAAGGTAAAATCGGTTTGTAATCAGATGGAATTCTAACTGCATCTTTTTCAGTAGTTATCATTACATCTGCTCCAGCATTTTTTGCCTGAAGGAACATCCTGTCCAACTCGCCAGGAGAATAACGGTGGTGATCAAGAAATCTTTTTTTATATCTTAACTCACCCGACATTCTATTAATAATATCCTCGAATCCACGAGGCGAAGCAATTCCACAAAACACACCGACATAAAGACTATACAAGAAATCTAACTTTTTGGTATTTTGCTTATTCACTTCCTGAAAATATCGGGCTTTATGCACACATCTTATTATTTCTGTATTCGGATTATATCTGCGAATTGTTTGGAGTAGCTCTAACTCTGGATCAATTTCAGATTTTGTTAAAAAAACATATGATGCTCTTGAAAGATGGCTAACTGGTTCTCTCAAGATACCACGAGGCAATAGGCACCGATTTCCAAAAGGGTTCGTTTGATCAACAAGTAGCAAATTCAATCTTCCTTTGATTGGTAAGTATTGAAAACCATCGTCTAAAATCAATGTATTTACCTTAAATTTTTCAATTGCAAATAATCCTGCCTTGACTCTGTCTTTATCTGCTAGCACCACCGCACCTTTCAAATTCTTGGCTAACATGTAAGGTTCGTCACCAGCTTCTTCAGAGTTTAATAAAACATTCTCTCCATCGCTTACAATCTTGGGAAGAAGAACTTCCTTTTTTTTAAAAAAAGTTTTCCAACTGAGCTCGGGTCTGTCTTCTTTGCTTTTATAACCTCGACTTAAAATCGCCACAGATCGACCTTTAGCCATGAGCTCACGAGTTAAACGCTCAACAACAGGCGTTTTGCCGGTTCCCCCAACGGTTAAATTTCCCACGACTATAACAAAACAATCAATATCCCTCGCCTTGAAAAACAATCTTCTCCTGTACATTATTAGGCGCAGACGGACAATCCCTGAAAATAAAAATGAAAAGGGCTTTAAAAAAAGACCAAGCAAACGGGCAGAAACCGACAGATCTCGATCGTAAATAACAGCTTCAACAAAGGATTCAAAATCAATCCATTTTCGAGATAACCACTTTACTTTATACTCCGACATTAAAAGCTTTTTTATAGATTATAAGTCTGCTGACAATCGGATTTCCATAGCTAAGGTTTCTTGATCGATTGACTTTAGTGCCGAATAAGATTTGATGATATCTTTTAAATTCTTCCTTCACATGCAGGTTACACTTTTAAAATCCAAAATTCACCGTGCTATTGTTTCTTCAGTTTCCCCGGATTACTCGGGAAGCCTGTCTATAGATCGCAGCTTGATGGAAGCTGCCGGTTTTCTCAATCATGAAAAAATATTGGTTGGAAATATTTCTAATGGAGAACGCTTTGAAACATATTGTATCCCTGCACCTGCCGGTTCAGGTGAAATTGCATTAAACGGTGCCGCCGCACATAAGGGCAAACCTGGAGATTTATTAGTTATTTTAACCTTCATCGAATTAGACCCTGAAGAGGCATCTGCTTGGGAACCACGGCTTGTCATTATAGGTAATACAAATCAGGAATTTAAAAATATTGTTAGTAAAATTGAAGAATAGCATGATTGATTATAAATTACACATACCAGGACCCGTTAATGTTGCGGAAGATACCTATAAAGCCATGTCTGCTCCAGTCATGGGGCATCGAAGTTCCGATTTCGTTCAATTGTATCAAGAATGTCAGCCCAACCTGCAAAAGCTTTTTCAAACAAATGACCCAGTCTTCCTTTCAACATCAAGTGCATGGGGTGTCATGGAGGGTGCACTAAGAAATTTGTGTAATAAGAAAGTTCTGTGCTGTATGTGTGGAGCATTTTCAGACAAGTGGCTTGATGTTGCAAAAAGATCAGGTATGCAGGCTGACTCACTGCAGGTTGAATGGGGACAACACATTGATCCTGACGATCTTAGAAATAAATTATCAAGTGGGGACTTTGATGTGGTTACATTGGTTCATAATGAAACATCATGTGGAATGATGAACCCGCTAAAAGAAATTATGGATGTGCTCAAGGAATTCCCAGATGTAATTTCTGTAATTGATACAGTTAGTTCCTTTTCCGTGGTTTCAATACCCAAAGATTTATGGGGAATCGATGTGATCTTAACAGGATCACAAAAAGCGTTGGCAATGCCTCCCGGGTTAGCATTATTTTCAGTCTCTAAGCGAGCATTTAAAAGGGCTGAGGAGATTGATGGTCGAGGCTATTATTTCGACTTCTTAGAATTTCAGTCAAACCACATTAAAGGAATGACTCCGAGTACTCCCGTCATCCCTTTGATTCACGCACTTAATCATACCTTAAAAAAGATTTTCCTTGAAGGTGTTGAAAATAGATACAACCGTCATGAACAACTTAACAAACTGGTTCATGAATGGGTTTATAAAAACGGTTTCGAACTTCTTCCAAAGGAACAGTTTTCATCTAAGTCATTAACCTGTGTTCGAAATAACCTTAATATTGATGTTGCTGGATTTGTGAAAACTCTCCGTGAAGAGAAGAAAATCTCAATCGATGGAGGATATGGAAAAATTAAAGGTAAAACATTTAGAATTTCAAATATGGGTGACGAAACTGTAGATACGATTCAGCACCTGCTAGACAGTATGAATGAAGTACTCTCTGATTACTTGCCAGCTTAAATCTTGTTTTAATTTGTGAAAAAATTAGTTATTGCAGAAAAACCAAGCGTTGCCAAAGATCTAGCTCGCGTGCTCGGAAAGGTCCCCAAAAAAGAGGATTATTACGAAAATGACGATTGGGTAATCGATTGTGCAGTCGGACATCTCGTTGAATTATTTATGCCCGACGATTTTGATAAGAAACTAAAAGCATGGAAATTAACAAACCTCCCTATAATTCCACCTGAGTTTCAACTTAAACCTATCGCAAATACCAAAAAAAAATATCAACAACTTAAGAAACAACTCAAAAGAAAAGATATTGCCGAAGTTGTTAATGCTTGTGACGCAGGAAGAGAAGGCGAACTTATCTTTACCTACATTTACGAGTTATCCAAAAGTAAACTACCCATAAAAAGACTTTGGATGCTCTCCATGACAGATCAGGCAATAAATGATGCATTTGCCAACATGAGAGAAGGTAAAGAACTCCAACCTCTACAAGATGCTGCCCGATGCCGTTCAGAATCAGATTGGTTAATCGGAATTAACGGTACTCGTGCTGTTACCTTAAAGCGCTCAAGAAGCGCGGGCAGAAAGGTTTCCACAGTGGGGAGAGTTCAAACCCCTACTCTTTCATTAGTCATCAAAAGAGAGGAAGAAATTAATTCCTTCACCCCCAAAGACTTTTTTAGAATTTCCGCAAAGCTAAAGTTAACTGAGGGCGAATATCTGGGCATATACCAAAAGGATGATTTCAAAAAAAATGATAACGATAAGCACGACCGAATCGATAGAATTTGGGAAAGTGCAAATGCCGACGCTATCTACGAATCGATTCAAAATGCTGGTAAAGCTGATATTACTGAATCCAAGAAGAGATCTCCACAAAGCCCAGGTAGACTTTACGACTTAACCACTTTACAAAGAGAGGCGAACCGTCTACATCACTACCCAGCAAGTCGGACTCTTCAAATCGCTCAGTCTCTCTATGAAAGGCATAAAGTCATTACATACCCAAGAACTGACTCGAAAGCTCTGCCTGAAGATTATGGAGCAACCTGTAGGGAATTACTCGGCTCCATTCAGGGAGAACTTTCAACTCATGCACAAAAAGCTCTTCAGAATAATTGGGTAGATGATAAAAATAAGAAAATTTTCAACAACAAGCAAATAAGCGATCACTTTGCCATTATCCCTACGAGTAATATTCCATCGAATTTAGATGCCAACGAATGGAAAATTTATAATCTGATTACTAAACGGTTTATTTCCGTTTTTTATCCGCCTGCTCAATGGGATGTAACCACAAGAATAAGTTGTTTGAGTGGTCACAATTTCAAAACCGAAGGACGAGTGCTTGTCGATCCTTCCTGGTTATCAATTTACGGCAAAGACAATCAACCCGAAGATGTCCTTCCTGCTCTCACTCCGAACGATAAAAATCAGGCAGAATTTTTAAATGCAGATCTTGAAAAAGATCAAACTAAACCTCCACCAAGATATTCTGAGGCTACTCTTTTGTCTGCCATGGAGGGAGCAGGCAAGCATGTCGATGATGAAGAACTTGCCGAAGCTCTTAAAGAAAAAGGACTCGGGACTCCCGCAACCCGTGCCTCGACCATTGATCATCTCATTAAGGAAAAATATATGAGGAGAGAAGGAACACAGATTCACCCGAATCTAAAAGCAGAAGATTTATTTCATTTCCTGGAAGCTGCTGGTACTGATATTCTGACCAGTCCCAGTATGACGGGAGAATGGGAACACAAACTTCGATTAATTGAAGAAGGCAGTATGTCTCGAGCCCAATTCATGAAGGAAATTACCAGCCTTACAGAAGAATTTGTTTCTAAAACAACTGGATTTAAAGAAACTGCCGCTAATCTTAAAGAAACACCACTTCGCTCCCCAATTAATGAAGAACCTCTTTTTGAAGGCTTGAGCTTTTATCAAAACATAGATGGCGATTTCAGAATCCCAAAGAGTATTGCAAGTCGCCGGCTTCCAGTTGAGGAAGTACAAATTTTATTAAAAGATAAAAAAATAGGTCCGCTCGACAACTTTATGTCCAAAGCTGGTAAACCTTTTTCTGCAATTCTTCAATTAGACGAAGAATATAAAGTTAATTTTGTTTTTCAAAATAACGAAGAACAGGAAACAAAGGAAAAGGAAAGTATCAATGAAGCTCCTGTTGTAGCTAATTGCCCAGTTTGCCAAACAGAGGTAAAACAAACCGAAACTTCCTACATTTGCACTAGTCATAAAAAAGTTTCAGACAATGGTGACTGTAACTTCCGTATTACCCGGAAGCTGTTAGATAAGGAAATTCCACTTGAGGAATTCCTAAAACTAGTTAACGAAAAGAAGACTGGATTGATAAAAGGCTTTGTATCCAGAAAAACCAAGCGTCCTTTTGATGCAAACCTCATTCTTAAGGATAACGGTGGAATTGGTTTTGAGTTTCCTCCCCGCAAAAAGAAAACCGCTTAATTTGCAATGCCCATCTATCAATACATAGTTCAAGAGCATGATAATACCGAAGAATTTTTTGAAATTGAACAAAAAATAGATGACGAACCTCTGACAACCCACCCCATTACTGGTAGTAAAGTTAAGAGAGTTCTAACATCCCCCACACTATCTTTAAATCATTCAACTTCAAAAGAATATAAATCATTATCACCGGATAATCTTTCAAAAAATGGATTCTCTACATTCGAAAAGGATTCAAGTGGAGATTATTACAGAACAATTGGGAACGAGGGACCAACAAAAATTTCAGCGAAGCAAATCCACCAAACTGATTAATTCATGAAAACGAAGCGACAAGAAAAGAAGCCCAGTTGGCTTCGAGCAAAGCTTCCCTCTGGTCCTGAGTATAGTAATGTGCGTGGTATTGTGGATAAAAATCAACTCCATACAGTTTGCCAAAGTGCTCAATGTCCGAACATGGGGGAGTGTTGGTCCAGGGGAACCGCCACATTAATGATCCTTGGTAATATCTGCACTCGTGCATGTTCATTTTGTGCCGTGCAGACTGGTAAACCCACTGAACTCGATCTTGCTGAGCCCCCACGGGTTGCAGATGCAGTGGCTAAAATGGGCCTCAAGCACTGTGTACTTACATCTGTTGCTCGGGATGACTTGCCGGATGGTGGAGCTAAAGTATGGGCGGCTACAATCCGAGCCGTTCGCCATAAAAATCCAGAAACTGCAATTGAGGTTCTTGTTCCTGATTTTAAAGGAGAATTTGAAAACCTAGATATTGTACTGGCAGCAAAGCCAAATATTTTTAATCATAACCTTGAGACTGTTGAGCGTCTCCAAAGGCCTATTCGAAAAACTGCCACTTACCAAAGAAGCCTTGATGTCCTTACCCATGCCAAGAAATCAGGTTTTCCCATTAAGTCTGGTATTATGCTTGGACTTGGTGAAGAAGAAGAGGAAATTCGTCAGGCACTTGAGGATTTAGCTGAAATTGGACTAGATGTTTTAACACTCGGACAATACCTTCAACCTAGTTCTGAGTATGCACCAATCAAAAGATGGGCGACTCCTGAGGAGTTTGCGAATTGGAAGTCCGAGGCTCTCGCACTGGGAATTCAAGTTGTAGAATCTGGTCCCTTGGTTCGGTCCTCGTACCATGCTGACGAACAATCAGCCCGATTTTCAGCCGAGAAAAAGAGTAAATTTGAAGAATAGTTGATTAATCAGAGTGAATTTTCCACAGTCCAATTTCAGTTCTTATAAGCAAAGACTCTTTATATACTATGGGAGATGCCAGTGTCCTTTCACCTAAATCGTTGGTTGCCGATATTCTAAAACTCTTCTTAGCATCAAAAATAAAAGTCTTCCCACTTTCATCAATTAGGTAAATATTTCCGTTTCCATATAAAAGAGAAGCGGAGCAGGAGCCTGCAACACGGTTCATCCAATGAAGTGTTCCATCTCTTGAATTCAGACAAGAAACTACACCATTATCAGCTGCCATAAATAATAAATCATCAACCACTAGCACAGATGAATTACGGGGTGCACCTTTTCTTGTTTTCCAAACCAAATGGGACTTGGTTACATCCCCTCTCCCACCTAATTTAATTGCATATAATACCGGACTGTCATATCCGCTGCTTACATAGATTATTCCATTACTGTAAACGGGGCGCGGAACCACTGAATAACCATCAGGATAATTGAATTTCCAAATTTGCTTTCCCATCATATCGTAAGCGAAGACGTAATCGCTTGCGGGACTGATAATGACTGACTGTCCATCATGCTTCACAACAAGTGGTGTACAAAAGGAAAAATTTCTTTTTGCCTTGCTGTCTCGCAGAACCTTCCAATTTACCAAGCCATTCGTTTTGTTAAGTGCATATAAACTTGGCTTTTGGGCTCCATCTGCACTTAAGAGTAATAGATCATTGTGAACAACTGGAGATGCTCCACTTCCGTGGACAGGAGAGTATTCAATTTTCGATTTCCAAATTAAATCGCCATCTTTTTCCAGGCAAGCGGTACCAAGATTACCAAAATGAACATAGATCCTGCCCATATTATAAAAAGGAGTTGGGCTTGCATAACTATTCTTTTTATGAATCTTCGGCTGACCTGAATATTCAAATAATTCTCTTCTCCAATTAACACGACCACTATTGTAATCAATTGACAGAGCTACTAGTTTTAAATTGCCTTCTTTAAGGAGAGCATTTGAAAGAAAAATTTGATTATCTACACAAATAGGTGATGACCAAGCTGATCCTTCTATTTTAGTATTCCAAGCGATCTGATGGGTTCGACTCCATTTAACTGGTAATTTTTTTCCTTCAGCATGCCCTTGCCCATCTACCCCTCTGAATTGATTCCATTCTACACCAAATATTCTATGGAACCAAAGAAAAAAAAGGAAAGTTAAAATAATTCTTTGCATCACTTAATCATGAATTAAAAAATTTTCATATCGATCTAATTTTTGGTTCAAATTAGATTTTAACAAAAAAGAGGCACCCCTAGGGATGCCTCTTAAAATTTGAAATAAGGAAATTATCCCTTACATCATACCATGATCGTGGTCATGTCCACCAGGTGCAGGTTTCTCCTCCTCTGGAATATCAGTGATCATGCAATCTGTGGTCAAAAGAAGACCAGCTACTGAACCGGCATTCTGAAGAGCAGTGCGAGTAACCTTGGTCGGATCAACAACGCCAGCCTTAATTAAGTCTTCATGCTTATCCGTGGCTACATTATAACCCATTGCTGATTTTGACTTCAATACTTGTTGAACAACTAAAGAACCTTCAACTCCAGCGTTGTCGCAAAGCTTTCTTAGGGGTGCTTCGATAGCACGACGAACGATTGCAGCACCGATAGCCTCATCACCTTCAAGCAAAGTAGCAGCTTTTTCAACTGCATTAGCAGCACGAAGGAGGGCAACGCCACCACCAGGAAGAATTCCTTCTTCAACGGCAGCACGAGTTGCATGCAAGGCATCTTCAACGCGAGCCTTCTTTTCTTTCATCTCTGGTTCAGAAACAGCTCCGACATTGATTACTGCTACGCCACCTGCAAGTTTAGCCAAACGCTCCTGCAATTTTTCGCGATCGTAATCAGATGTGGTCTCTTCTATTTGACGGCGAATCTGTTTTACCCGACCTTGTATGTCAGATGCTTTGCCTGAACCTTCAACGATAACAGTGTTTTCTTTATCAACAGAAATACGTTTTGCTCTACCTAGGTCTGCAAGTTCGATATTTTCAAGTTTGATTCCCAAGTCTTCGGTGATGCAACGACCACCGGTAAGAATAGCAATATCACGCAGCATTTCTTTACGTCGATCACCAAATCCTGGAGCTTTTACGGCACAGGCATTAAGTGTTCCACGCAATTTATTTACAACCAATGCTGCTAATGCTTCACCTTCAACATCTTCAGCGATAATAAGCAGAGGCTTGCCTTGCTTGGAAACAAGTTGAAGAACTGGAAGCAAATCATTCAATGCAGTAATTTTCTTCTCGTTGATCAAAATATAACAGTCTTCAAGGATGGACTCCATGGTGTCGTTATTGGTGCAGAAGTAAGGACTAAGATACCCTTTATCAAACTGCATTCCCTCAACAACATCTAAAGTTGTTTCGATACTCTTGGCCTCTTCTACGGTAATGGTTCCGTCTTTACCAACTTTATCCATTGCATCCGCAATGATTTCACCAATTTCTGAGTCCCAGTTAGCAGAAACAGTTGCTACTTGACGAACTTCTTCACGATCAGAGACTTTTTTACTGTCACGAAGTAATTTAGCAACACCCGCTTCTACCGCTTTGTCGATTCCACGTTTTAGATAAACTGGGTTTGCACCAGCAGCTACATTTTTCAATCCTTCTTGGTATACTGAAGCAGCCAAAACTGTCGCTGTGGTTGTTCCGTCACCAGCAAGATCTGAAGTTTTGGAAGCTACTTCACGAACCATCTGTGCACCCATGTTTTCGTAGGGGTCGCTCAATTCAATTTCTTTTGCAACAGTTACTCCGTCTTTAGTCACTGTTGGAGAACCGAACTTTTTATCGATTAATACATTACGACCCTTCGGTCCCAATGTTACGCTTACTGCATCAGCAAGTGTAGTCACTCCTTTAAGAGCTCTTTTACGTGCTGCTTCATCAAATAATATTTGCTTAGCCATGATTTTATTTTCTAGGTATTGTTTTTGTGGTTAGCGATTAAGCTTTATCCAATGATTCCAAGGATATCGTCTTCACGAACTAGTTGATATTCAACATCGTCAAGCTTTACCTCAGTACCACCGTATTTGCTAATAAGTACTACATCTCCCTTTTTGACCTGAAAGCCGATGTTTTTACCATCGTCATCTTTCTTGCCAGTACCAAGGGCGACTACTTCAGCTTCTTGTGATTTTTCTTTTGCAGAATCTGGGATGATAATCCCGCCTTTAATTTGCTCGTCTTCATCAACGTGCTTGACCAAGACGCGATCTCCCAACGGAGTTATTTTTGGTTTGCTCATATTCCTTTTGTTTTTGGTTAGGTTATATTAGATTTTTGGGTTTTGTATGAATATTTTGGATAGAAATCCAATTGAACATACATTAAATTTAGCTTTTGTCCTTTTCATCGTCGACGACCTCAAAATCAGCATCAACAATGTCTTCCTCTTTCTTTTTCTCTGTTTCATCCGAAGATGATTCACTAGGTTGCGGACCATCTTCAGGTGTACCTGCTCCTGGCATTCCACCGCTTTTCATGGCTTCTTGACCAAGTTCTTCAAAGCTCTTCTGCAGGGTATCTTTGGTCTTTTTAAGATCATCTAAAGTGCTATCGGGACTTTCTAAAACTTTTTTCGTATCGGCTAATATACTCTCTATTTTAGTTTTAAGCTCTTCAGGTGCCTTTTCACCTAAATCAGATAGTTGTTTCTCACACTGGTAAACCATTGAGTCGAGCTCGTTCCGAACTTGGACCTGCTCTTTTTTTTCTTTGTCCTGTTCGGCGAATTTCTCAGCTTCTTCTTTAAGACGTTCCACTTCTGCTTCATCCATACTTGAAGATCCAGAAATTGTAATTTTTTGATCTTTGCCTGTGCCCTGGTCTTTGGCAGTGACATTGAGAATACCATTGGCATCAATATCGAATGTTACTTCGATTTGAGGAGTACCACGCGGCGCCGGTGCTATTCCATCCAACTTGAAAGTGCCAAGAGTCTTATTATCATGAGACATTGGTCTTTCGCCCTGTAGAACAACAATGTCTACGGCTGGTTGATTGTCTGCTGCAGTTGAAAAAGTTTGCGCTTTTTTAGTTGGGATCGTCGTGTTTTTGTCAATCATTGGAGTGCATACTCCCCCGGCAGTTTCAATTCCAAGTGTCAACGGAGTGACATCTAATAATAGAACATCATTAACATCGCCTTGTAAAACTGCACCTTGAATTGCTGCACCAATGGCTACAACCTCATCAGGATTAACTCCTTGGTTTGGCTCCTTACCACCTAATTCCTTGGCAAGTTCAACAATCTTGGGACTCCGTGTCATTCCACCGACTAAAACCAGATTATTGACATCCCCCAAACTCAAACCGGAATCCTTCAAACACGCTTCAAAAGGACCTTTTGTCCTAGCATATAATTCGTCACAAATTTGTTCTAATTTTGATCGACTAAGTGTAACATTTAAATGTTTTGGACCTGAGGCATCGGCTGTTATGAATGGCAGATTTATATCAGTTGACTGAGAGGATGACAAAGACATTTTGGCTTTTTCTGCTTCTTCTTTGAGTCTCTGCATTGCCATCGGATCTCCTGACAAATCAATTCCCTGGTCATTTTTGAATTCATCGATCAACCAATCAATAATCTTTTGGTCCCAATTATCACCTCCAAGTTGGGTGTCACCGTTAGTTGCCTTAACTTCAAAAACTCCTTCAGCTATCTCTAACACAGAGATATCAAATGTTCCACCGCCTAAATCATAAACTGCAATGGTCTCCTCCCCTTTCTTGTCAAGTCCGTATGCAAGTGAGGCAGCAGTCGGTTCGTTGATGATTCTCATAACTTCAAGACCTGCGATATCACCGGCATCCTTGGTTGCACGACGCTGATCATCATTGAAGTAAGCTGGGACCGTAATAACGGCTTGCGTCACAGGTTCTCCAAGGTAGGCTTCAGCATCTGCCTTCAATTTGCCTAAAATCATGGATGAAATCTGCTCGGGCATGAATGTTTCGGTTTTTCCATCGATCTCACATTCAATGACTGCGGCTCCATTCTTGCCCTCGACGACTTTGTAAGGAAGTGTTGAAATTTCATCTTTAATTTCAGAAAATTTTCTACCAACTAATCTTTTCGCAGAAAAAATTGTATTTGATGGGTTGGTAACTGCTTGTCTCTTAGCAGCCTGACCTACCAAACGTTCTCCATTTTTGCTAAAAGCAACTATTGATGGAGTTGTTCGGACGCCTTCTGCATTTGGTATCACCTTTGCGTCGCCCGCTTCCATTACTGCCATGCACGAATTACTCGTACCTAAATCTATGCCTATAATTTTACTCACAAATGGCTTTTTGCATTTTTCATGCCCGATTCTAAAAAAATCACTAAACTCTGATAATCAATGACTTAAGATAATTTATGCTCATCGCATGCAAACATAATACTTGATATATGAGACACCTTGTCTCTTACCTGTCTCATAGATGTGTCGATTGTGCCATGTATCTAACAATTAATCGTTTTCTTGATCTGGAGATTCGAGCTCATCCAAAATTTCCATTACGCGATTACCCCGCTCAATTCCATAATCACGAGTAAAAATAAGCTTTGGAGAATATTTTAAAATAACATGCTTACTCACTTCTTTACGAATCTCGCCTGCATGCTTTCTAAAAAACTGTTGAGCTTCCCTCGCTTTAATTTCGTCCCCAATAACGGAATAGGCAACTGTTCCATTTCTCAAGTCGGCAGATATATCAACATCTGTGATCGTCCAACAAACAGTTTCGGAACGGTACCTGCGTCTTAAATAATTTCCAATTTCACGCTTAACGAGTTCATTTACCCGGGCAATGCGCAGGCTCATTTAATAAATTTTAACTACAAAGAAGGACGAATTTTCTCGACTTCAAAAGTCTCAATTACATCACCTTCTTCATACTCGTTAAAGGAATCCAATCGGATTCCACATTCAAAACCAGCTTTCACCTCTGTAACATCGTCCTTGAATCTTTTAAGGGTATCAATCTTACCTTCTGATAAAACTTTGCCTTTCCTCGATAAACGAGCAACTTTATTTCGAACAATTGATCCTTCCATAATCATTGAACCGGCAACAGCCCGTCCTTTGCTGACCTTGAAAACTTGGCGAACTTCAGCACGCCCTGTCTTCTTCTCTACCAATTCAGGCTCAAGCAGCTCGGCCATGTTGTCCTTAACTAAATCAATGATCTCATAAATTATGCTATTTTGAAAAACTTTCACATCCTGATGTTTGGCCTCTCCCATCACACCATTTTCCATTTTAACATTGAAGCCAACAACATCCGCACCCGAAGTTTTAGCCATTTTTACATCATTTTTAGTTATTTGACCAACATCAGATTGAAGAATTTCTAAAATTACTTTATCACTCGTAATCATTTCAAGAGATCCCTTAAGTGCCTCTAAGGAACCCACAACATCTGCCTTTAGGATGACTTTGTATGTGGTTGACTTACTTTTAGAAATTGCCGCAAATAATGCTTCTACTCCTGAACTCTCTTCAGACTCTTCACCATCCGAGGATACATTAACTTGTTTATCAAGTTGTTGAAAATCTTCTGCTTCTCTACGAGCTTCACGTTCATTTTTGCAACGAGTAAAAACTCCACCTGACTCAGGAACACCGGACCAACCAAGCAAATTAACTGGAGTAGCAGGAGGTGCCTGTTTGACCTGTTGCCCTTGGTCATCAATCATTGCTTTCACTTTGCAATAAACCGATCCACAATGAATCGCATCACCAACTTTCAAGGTACCTTTTTGAACAATAACGGTGGCAGTCGGACCTCGTCCAACCTCTTGCCTTGCCTCGATAATGACTCCTTCAGAAACTGCATCTGGATTAGCCTTAAGCTCCATCAATTCAGCCTGTAAAATAATCATATCCAAAAGCTCGTCAACTCCATCGCCTTTGAGTGCTGAAATTGGGACTGTAACAATTTCACCTCCCCAATCTTCAGATGCAATAGACCTTTCCTGCATTTGAGTCTTCACCTTGTCAGCGTCTGCACCTTTGGTATCCATTTTATTAATAGCTACGACCAAAGTGCCCTGTGCCCTTTGGGCAAACTTAAGCGCTTCATCAGTTTGAGGCATAAAGCCATCGTCTGCGGCAACTACCAAGACGGAAACATCAGTAACATTGGCTCCTCTCTCACGAATTTTTGAGAAAGCTGCATGTCCAGGGGTGTCAAGAAAAGTTATTTTATTACCATTGTGTTCAATTTGGTAAGCACCAACATGTTGAGTAATTCCACCAGCTTCACCAGAAACCACATTTGCTTTCCTGATTGTATCGAGAAGGGTTGTTTTTCCATGATCAACATGACCAAGAATACAAACAACTGGAGGACGATTTTTTAAGAATTTTTCGTCGTTTTCATCAATAACAACTTTTTTCTTGGGCTGCACCGCTTCCGCTTTTTCTCCCCGATGCTTGATCTCAAGTTCAAAACCTTTGATTTTTGCTATCTTTCGAGCAACATCTTCATCAATGGTTTGATTCATGGAGGCAAAAATCCCCATTTCCATAAGCTCGGAAATTAACTGAAATGGCTTAAGTCCAATGCAAGTTGCGAAATCTCGAACAACAATCGGAGGTTTCACTGAGATTAGGTTCCCATCCACAACCATATCAGTATTGGAATCACTATCGCTCTCAGAGGAAGGTGGAGCAGGAGGTGGAGGTGCTAACTTACTTGGAGGAGATGGCACTCCAGATTTCCCAGCAGTTGAAGGAGGGGGAGGAGCCGAAGCACGGGAAGAAGGAGGAGGAGGTACACTAGAGGAAGTCTTTGGTGTTTCGGGGGTCACAGAGACAGGAATAGATTCGGCTTCAGCTTTAGCTTTTTCAGCCTTAGCAGCTTCGTCTTTTTCTCTTTTTTCCTCTTCAATCTCAGCTTTGCTCCGAACGATGGGTGCTTTCTTCTTAGATTCATTGGCTGGTTCGCTAGCCTCAGGTTCTTTAATATCCGAAAGAGTCTCATCAACTAATTTGTTTTCCGTATCAACCGAAAACTCATCGATTATTGATTGTGCAGTTATGTTGTCAATTGAAGCAGAAGCACTTTTTATTTCATATCCACGTTCTGTAAGAATTTCAATAAGCTCCTTACTTGATTTATTGACTTTCTTTGCAATTGCGTGGACACGTACACTCATAAAAAATTAAATCTATTCTGTTGTTTCAGGTTGTCCAGAAGAAGAATCTTCTGAATTGTTGGACGATACTTTCTCTAAGACAGAATCAGCAATTTCCTGCTCAAAGCCAAGCCCAACAAGATCGATAGCAGTTACTCCTTCAAAAGCTTCAGGACTCACCAAACCAAATGCAACCAGACGGTCTGCAACTTCAAACTCGATACCAACTGAAGTAAGTGCTTCAGCAGCTTTACTCTTTCTCTCATCAAAACCTACTTCTTTAACTACCACTTTTCCAATATCCAATTTCCATCCAAGGAGTCTTGAGGTAAGCCGTGCATTAATTCCCTTTCTTCCAATGGCAACAGAAAGATCGTCTTCTACCACCTCAAAATACATTCTTCTTTTTTCGCGGTCTAGAGTAACATTCTGTGGCAAAGCAGGCTTTAAAGCCTCAGCTAATTGCTCAACTGGGTCCTCGAACCAGCGTACAATATCAACCTTTTCACCGTTCATTTCACGGACGATACTTTTAACTCTAGCTCCGCGTGCTCCAACACAGGCTCCAACCGGATCAACTTTAGGATCAGTGCTTTTAACACAAACCTTGGTCCTGTAGCCTGGTTCCCTAGCCATTGCAGCTAAAGAAACTGTGCCATCTGCAATTTCAGCAACTTCCATCTCAAAGAGTTTTCTTACAAAATTGAGGCTTGAACGACTTAAAATTAACTCTGGACCACGCCCGTGCTGCTCCAATTTGTTCAATAGGCAACGGATTCGTTCTCCTGGAACCCAGTCTTCACCAGGGACTCGCTCTCGCCAAGGTAAAAGTGCTTCAGCCTTCCCAACTTCAACAACCAAATCTCCTCGATCTTTGCGACGAACAATACCAGTTACAAGATTTCCAACTTGGTCCCTAAATTCGTCATAAATATGTTCTTTTTCAAATTGCCTCAACCTTTGTTTTATTGCCTGCTCAGCAGTTTTTGCTGCAATCCTGCCAAGATATGCTGGGTCCATTTCCCTCTCAACGATATCTCCGACTTGAGGACTTTCAGCATATAGCCTTGCTTTATCTACATGGATTTCATTAGCAGATTCCGCAACAGACTCAACGACTTCCAACCTTGACCAAGCTTTCATGGCTCCAGTCTTTGCATTAATTTCCACTCGAACATCTGCTGAGGAATTCACTCCTCGTTCAGCGGCTGTTTTAATAGCACTTTCGATCGTAGCAATCATGTCTTCACGACTGATGCCCTTCTCTTTTTCCATGTATTCAAGAACTGCGAGGATTTCGCTACTCATGATTGATCTGTGTAGGTGGGTTAATTTATAAACAAAAAAAGCGAGCAGGGCTCGCTCCTTCGTGGATGAGACTGTAATGAAGCTTTCAAAGATACTTAAATTGATATTTTTGTCAATGACATCCTACTTACTTAAGGGAATCAGTGTTTTCAGCATTGCAGGATGGTCCTGAAACCTTATCTATGCTCTTCTGATGAAAACATTACGATTCACAACTCTACCCGGTGACGGGATTGGTCCGGAAGTCATGGATGTCGCTTTAGAAGTGCTCCATAAACTTGGAACTCTCCATAATTTTTCCATTGAAAGCACAAATCACGATGTGGGTGGTGTAGGAATTGATAATCACGGACAAGCTTTACCAGATTCAACTTTAGATGCATGCAAAAAAGTCGATGCGATTCTCTTTGGTTCAGTGGGTGGTCCGAAATGGGAAAACCTTCCCCCAAAAGAACAACCAGAACGAGCGGCATTGCTTCCCATTCGTAAAGCTTTTCAATTGTTTGCAAATCTACGCCCCGGCAATTTGTATCCTGAACTATCTGACCTTTCTCCCCTTCGACACGATACAGTGGCGAACGGGATTGATACGCTTTGTGTGCGGGAATTAACTGGAGGTATCTATTTTGGGCAACCCAAAGAAACTAAGTCTTTGGAGAACGGTGAAAAAGAGGCAATTGATACGATGGTCTATCGCACCAGTGAAATTGAACGTATTACTGAACTCGCAATTAAAGCTGCTGAACTACGTGACGGAAGAATTTGCTCAGTTGATAAGGCCAATGTTTTAGAGACCTCTGTTCTTTGGCGAGAAACGGTTATAAGCTGTATCCAAAAGCATAACCCCGAAATCGAATTATCACATATGTATGTTGACAATGCGGCGATGCAATTAGTTCGCGACCCGAATCAATTTGATGTTCTTCTCACAGAAAACATGTTTGGAGATATTCTATCTGATGAATTGGCGGTAATTTGTGGCTCTCTTGGTATGCTTGCATCGGCCTCCCTAGGAGCTCAAAAAAACTCTGAGGGTTTCCCTTTTGGCTTATATGAACCAGCAGGTGGAACTGCCCCGGATATTGCCGGTAAAGGATTAGCAAATCCGTGTGCTCAAGTTCTAAGTGCCGCCCTCATGCTCCGCTATAGTTTCGGTTTAGAGGAAGCAGCAGCAGCTATAGAAAATGCGGTTAAAGAAACAATACGCTCGGGCCTTAGAACAGGAGATATTGCCATGGGTGGAGACTCTACTGGCACATCTGAAATGGGACAGGCGATCATCGGTCGACTTTCTTAGCAAATAAATCGATTTTCATGAAAGCCGATAAAATACGCCAATCTTTCCTTGATTTTTTTGCCTCTAAAAATCATCAGGTTGTAAATTCCGCTTCTCTTCTTCCAGAATCTCCGAATCTACTTTTTACCAATGCAGGGATGAATCAATTTGTTCCTTATTTTCTGGGAGACCAGAGGGCACCATACAATCGTGCCACAGACACGCAAAAATGTATTCGAGCTGGTGGAAAGCATAACGACTTAGAAGATGTTGGCTTTGACACATACCACCACACTTTTTTTGAAATGCTGGGAAATTGGTCATTTGGAGATTACTTTAAAAAAGAGGCGATTCAATGGAGTTGGGAATTACTAACTGAAGTTTGGAATTTCCCAGTCAATCGCCTTTATGCGAGCGTATATAAACCCGACGATGGAGATCCAGCCGAATTTGATCAAGAAGCGTACGGTTTCTGGTCAGAAATCTTCTTAAAAGCTGGCCTCGACCCAAAAATCCATGTGGTAACAGGTGGGAAAAAAGATAATTTTTGGATGATGGGGGAAACGGGTCCTTGCGGACCATGTAGTGAACTTCACATTGACCTAACTCCCGATGGAGACACCCAAGGAAAACTCGTCAATTCAGACTCGCACCTTTGTATTGAGATCTGGAACTTAGTTTTTATTCAATTCAATGCGGATCGCGAGGGGAACTTTACTCCACTTGCTGCTCAGCATGTTGACACCGGAATGGGATTCGAGCGAGTCGCAGCAGTTATTCAGTCGACTAAAGAGTTTACTGACTTTTCGAGACCAACATCGAACTACAACACCGATGTCTTTTCACCAATATTTGATAAACTGAAGGAATTGTCTGGCAGATCTTATCAATCAACACTTCCATCTGATGGCAAACCGGCTAATGAACAGGAAGAAATCGACATTGCTTTCCGAGTAATCGGGGATCACCTTCGTGCACTCTGCTTTTCAATTGCCGACGGAATTTTGCCAGGGAACGGAGATCGCAATTATGTGCTTCGCAGAATTATTCGCCGAGGAATACGCTATGGGCGTATACTTGGCTTCGAAAAACCATTCTTTCACCTACTCGCCCCTATCCTTATTCAACAAATGGGCGACTTCTTTCCAGAACTTAAAAAGCGGGAAGAATTAATTATTAAAACCCTTCTCTCAGAAGAAGAATCTTTCAACAAGACTCTGGATCGTGGAATTAATTTATTTACTCGCGAAGTGAATAAATTAGAAACCGGCAACCAGTTGGACGGATCTTTTGCCTTTAAACTTTATGATACCTATGGCTTCCCACTCGACCTGACTGAACTGATGGCTCGGGAATCTGGTCTTTCGGTCGATGTGACTGCCTTTAAAAAGGAAATGGAACAGCAACGGGAACGGGC
Source organism: Opitutales bacterium (assembly GCA_965660725.1). Taxonomy (GTDB): domain Bacteria; phylum Verrucomicrobiota; class Verrucomicrobiia; order Opitutales; family Seribacteraceae; genus Seribacter. The sequence continues at coordinate 31,478 of CBFIBI010000006.1, read as the reverse complement.
AAGACAGGCACATAAATCAATCGACATAATCGTTTCTGAAAAATCAGACTGTGCTGATGCCACTGAATTTGTAGGTTATCAAATGGAAAATCTCAGTAATTTTTCCACCAAATGCCTCGATATTGTTACTCAGGATGAAACTACTTATTTGGTCTTCGAAAAATCTCCTTTCTATGCCGAAATGGGTGGCCAGATAGGAGATAGTGGTACTGTCTTTATCGGCGACCAAACTATTCCAATTATCAATGTCTTAAAAGATGGATCTGGACGTTTTCTGCACGTGCTAAAATCCAAACCCGATGAAACCGAGTTACAGGGGCAGGTTGCAATTTTGAATGTGCATATCGAACGGCGGAAGGCAATCCAAAGACACCACACAGCCACACACATTTTACATTGGGCTCTAAGAACCGTTCTCGGAGAACACATAAGGCAAGCAGGCTCATTGGTTGAGCCAGACAGACTTCGTTTCGACTTTTCACACTTCGAGGGAATCAAACCTGAACAAATCGAAGAAATTGAAAATATTTCCAACAAAAAACTTCTTCTTAACGACAAACTTGAAAGCTACGAAGTTCCCTTCTCTGAAAAACCTGAAGAAGTCATTGCATTCTTTGATGAAAAATACGGCGATACGGTTCGTGTGGTAAACCTTGGAGGATGGAGCCAGGAACTTTGCGGTGGAACTCATGTTTCATCAGCGGGAGAAATTGGTTCGCTTCGAATCACTAGCGAATCCGCCATTTCTGCCGGCACTCGACGGATTGAGGCTGTAGCCGGATTCTCTGCATATCAATGGACTGACCAAAGGGTCTCTCTCATCCAGCAACTTACGCGTCAACTGGCATGTAAACCAGACGAATTAGCCGACCGTATCGTACAGATGCAGACCAAAAACAAAGACTTGGATAAAAAACTTCGGGCATTCGAACAAAAGGGGCAGGCTGGACTGGCAGACAAGCTAATTGAGCAAGCGGAAGAAAACGGCAAACTTCGCCTAATTAAAGCAGTTGTTCCAAACCTGAATCCAAACGATTTACGTTCTCTCGCCGCTCAGGTAAATAAAAGGGCTGCTCCATCGATCGTTCTTCTAGTAAGTGAATCCAACGGAAAGTGCGGAATGGTCTGCATTTGCTCACAGGAAGCTGTCGACTCGGGTCATCAAGCGGGTAAATATTTAAGTGAACTTGCAGGAAAACTGGGTGGAAAAGGCGGCGGAAAACCTGATTTTGCAATGGGTGGAGCTCCAGCAGGGAAAGACCTTAACCAAGCCCTTTCCGGCATTTCCCTCGCTACAGAAGGGTGAAACTCCGTATCCTCCTCCCCCCCATTATGGCGGGTTGTGTGCAAAGAAATGCTATTCCGGCTAAGGTTGAAATTGAACTGGAGGATGGTTCCCGGGCAACCCCAGAAAAAATTCCCCCAACCGCATTTGCTGACCTTGGAGATGCCGAACGATCTGCCCTCTTCGCACTTTCTCAATGGTGTGGAGGTGCAATTAGCTCTTTCCTTCAGCTCGATCTCAGGCAAACAGGAGAACTCCTTAAATTACTCAATAACATACCCTGCTTCTTCCCAGCCAATGATCCAGAAAATCCAATCGAATGGAAAGAGGGTGAACTAAACGGAGTCAGTGAATACATTGAACTCCCTGAGCCCGAACGCCCAAGACACGTTCGTGAAATTCCTGAAAGCACCTACGAGGATACCCCCACACCCATTCGCGACGAACCCGAATACACCGGACCTGCCATTGAGGTTGAAGGATCCACTGAATATCTTCGCATTATCCTCCCTTCCTCCCAACATCCAGGCTACAAGGAAGTCCTCAGATTGATGAGGGAATGGAATTTCCTCCGCGACCGATCACACCGTCACTGGTGGTGGTTGCGCGATCCATCCTCCGTCCTCGATTTCCTCGCCAGTCACCAGGAAGACCTTGAGCTCGATTTCGATGCTGAATTTACTGAAAACTTTCGAAAGCTCACATCCGTAATCAAAAAAGCAGAACTGCGAACTTCTGCTTCAGAATCCTCGGAAACAGCTGAGGTTGAAGTGAGTATCCATGCGGGCGAAGTCCCTATGGATGAATTGGAACATGCACTCGCCACCGGGAAGAATCATATCCGCCACGGAAAAAAAGTCTACTTACTCACCCGTGACCTCAAAGAAAAAGCAAGTCGGCTTCAACGGCGAATCTCGGGCAATCCGGATGCTCCCCTGCTCGCTCGCACCAGTCATCCGATTGAGAAATTTCAGGCACCCGCACTCGAGGAATTTTTGGTTGAAGCTGACCCCCGGTTTAAACCACCGGCCATGTGGAAAAAACGAAGCACCGCCCTGCGCGACCTCACCGCCTTGTCCACTCCCAAAGTAAACGATTCACTCAAAAATACCCTCCGGCCTTATCAAACAACCGGCGTTGCCTGGCTCCTTCATTTATTTCGAAATCAACTTGGTGGCATTCTAGCTGATGAAATGGGTCTTGGAAAAACACTGCAGGCCCTTGCTTTTCTCTCTGCCCTTCGTCAGGAACGAGGTTTTTCAACAGGCTCTCTGGTTGTCTGCCCGGCAACACTCTTGGAAAACTGGAAAAGGGAAGCTGAACGGTTTTGTCCAGAATTCTCCACTTATATACACCACGGGAGTAAACGAACCGAAGACAGAAGCAAATTAGGGAAACACGATCTTATCATAACTTCCTATGGCACCCTCGTTCGAGATGTCGAACTCTTTGAATCCATTCCATTCTTATGTGTCATTGGAGATGAAGCTCAGCATTTAAAGAATCGAAAAACAAACAACGCAAAAGCAATGTCCTCTCTTACCTCAGAAGGGCGTGTTCTCCTTACCGGCACTCCGATCGAGAACAGCGTATCCGATCTGCTCTCCCTCCTCGAATTTCTTCTCCCGGGTGCCCGCCCCACCCTGCCTTCCTCCTCCCGTGGAGATGAACGTATTTGGCACGAGCAACGAATTCTCAAGGAATCTGCACCCTACCTTCTTCGACGGAGCAAAAAAGAAGTCGCACCTGAACTTCCCGATAAGATCGAACAGATCCTTTATGTCGACCTAACCGAGGACCAGCAGGAATGTTATGCTCATGTCCGTCAATCCGCGGAAACCGAACTCGATAAAATGGCAGATACTGGAGCCTCCGATGGAGCCATGCGGATGAAAACCCTCACCCAACTGCTTCGCCTCCGACAAACCTGTTGCGACCCCCGCCTGATAAATCCTGAATTTCCACCCGATCAATCAGCCAAGATGAACGCCTTTCGCGAGCTCCTATACAACTGCCTCGAAGGGGAACACCGAATGCTCGTTTTTTCACAATTTGTAAAAGTTCTCGAACTGTTAAAAGCAGAACTCGAAGCCGCTGGGCTTCCCTTCTGCTATTTGGATGGATCCTCCAAAGACCGGATGGCTCAGGTCGACCGCTTCCAGGAAGACGAAACCGTTCCCGTTTTCTTAATCTCCCTCAAAGCAGGGGGAACCGGATTAAATTTAACTGCTGCCGATGTGGTTGTCCATTTTGACCCCTGGTGGAATCCAGCTGCCGAGGCTCAGGCCAGCGACCGTGCCCACCGGATTGGGCAGGACAAACAAGTAACAGTTTATAAATTGATCACCTCAGGCACAGTAGAGGAAAATGTACTTCAGCTCCAAAAAGGAAAACAGAAACTTCTCGAACAGGTATTCGAGGAATCCGAAGCTGCAAACTTATCCCTTCAAGTAAGCGATCTTAGGGAATTGATCTAAGCAAACCACTTTGCATTCATTTCACTTAACTTAAAGAATATTTTAAATTTTTATTCTATAAGTATTTTTTATCGCTTTTTTGCTAAATTATTTAGTATGTTTAAACACAACTTGAAAAGAATAATCCATTCCCGTTCCCATACAATATGGTGGATTTCCTTTGTGTTTAGCCTAGTTGCTGGATCAGTTCTACATGGACAGGCAAAACTTTATTGGTCGGATTGGGGAAGCCAAAAAATTCAATCCTCGAATCTTGATGGTACAAACATTACCGATTTAGCAACAGGGCTTCATAGCTTAAAGGGGGATGTTGCTCTCGATTTACAAAATAACAAAGTATACTGGATTGATCGGGGAACCGGTTTTTTACAGAAGGCGAATTTAGACGGTTCAAACATTCAGACAATCGCATCAGGAATTGGTTCAGGTGGACGCGGACTGGATCTGGATGTATCAAACGGACATGTTTATTACGGGGATTACACCAACAACAATATCAAACGGGCAAACCTTGATGGTTCAGGAGTAATTACTGTTTTATCCGGATTAGGAGGCAATCGCGGACATGCCCTTGATTTAACAAATGGAAAGATTTACTGGACGGAAAATAACTCCAATATGGTACGCCGAGCCAATTTGAATGGTTCTTCCATCGAGGATTTGATTACAACTGGCCTAAGTTATCCATACGGGATCATCTTGGATGTAGTGGGTGGCAAAATGTATTTCTCAGATTTGGACAACAATTCAATCTATACCTCCAATTTAGACGGAAGTAACAAAACTACTTTGATCTCTGGTCTTAGTCAGCCTCTCAACTTAGAACTCGATCTTGCCAATGGCCATATTTACTGGGCGGATGAAGCAACCAGCAAAATTGAACGATGCAATTTGGACGGAACCGGCAGAACTGTTGCAGTTACGGGCTTGAATATGCCCATCGGCTTGGCGATTGAACTACCAAAACCAAGCATCACTAGTGAACTTGTCGCTCACTTTCCATTCGATGGCAATTCTTCAGATATTTCTGGAAACAATCTAAATGGCACAAATACATCCGTCCAATGGGGAGGAACACTGGCAGGAAGAAGCGGACAAAGCCTATCCCTTCCCGGTACAGATAATAAAAAAGTCGTAGTTTCACATAACAACCTTCTCAATCTGACCGAATGGACCGTTAGTGCATGGGTCTATGCTAATAATCCGGACAGTGGCGGGGTCATTATTGAAAAAGGTGACTCTCCGGGAGCTAATTTTCGTTTAGCTTTCAATCATTCGGGAGGCAGTCCCGCCCGTCAACCCTATGCCTTTTTTGAACAATCTGATGGAACCGATGTGAAAATCGCCGCCACCGGTACCAATCTTCAAAATCAATGGGCATCCATTGTTGCAACTCGTGATTCATCTTCTTTTAGACTATACATCGATGGAACAGAAGCGGCTTCTCAACCATCCCCCCCAGCCTCTGCTCAGAATGGACAGAATCTTTTTATTGGAACGGACGCCGGCTCCAATTATTTCTTCGATGGAAAAATTGACGATGTCCGGATTTACAGCCGAGCACTCTCTGCGAATGAAATCTCTTTGCTATACGATTTAGAAAAAGCAAAGACCCCCATTACTAATTCTAACTTCATAAGTGCCATTAACTTATGGTTTACCGACGAAGCGAACGCAACCTCAACCTACGGTCACATCAGCGACTGGAATGTTTCTGCGGTGACAGATATGTCGAACGCTTTTAGAGACCGAACCAACTTCAACGAGGACATTACTGGTTGGGATGTAAGTAAGGTTACTAACATGAATCATATGTTTAGTATCGCCTCCTCGTTTAATCAACCAGTTGGGGATTGGAATGTATCATCAGTTACCAACATGTATTTCATGTTTGCCGGTTCCTCTTTTAATCAACCTGTTAGAAATTGGGATGTTTCATCAGTTGCCAACTTGGCAGGTATGTTTGTAGATACACCTTTTAATCAACCCATTGCAGATTGGAATACATCCTCAGCAACCAAATCCTACAAAATGTTCAAGGGTGCCACAAATTTTAATCAACCAGTTGGAAGTTGGGATGTCTCCTTGATTACAGAGATGCAGGAGATGTTTAAATATTCATCCTTTAATCAACAAATTGGAGATTGGAATGTTTCCTCTGTGACAAATTTTGAGGGTATGTTCGCAAACACACCTTTCAATAAACCGATCGCTAAATGGGATGTCTCCTCGGTCACAAAGATGGATTGGATGTTTGCAGGGGCTACTTCATTTAATCAACCAATTGGAGATTGGAATGTCACATCAGTCACCAACATGACAAATATGTTCAACAACACGAGTGCTCTTTCCGATACTAACAAAGGACTTATCCATCAGGCTTTTTCTAATCAATCAGGTTGGCCCTACAATTGGTCTGCATTCATACCTAATCAAGCTCCCTCGAACTTGGTCCTTTCTCAATCTCAATTTAGTGAAAATCTGGCGATCGGTTCATCAATAGGCACTTTCAGTGCATTCGACCCCGATACCAATGATACCCTGTCTTATTGGCTAATGGGTTACTCCCACCCGACCAACCAACTTTTCTCTCTTCAATCCACAAATGGAGTTCTTCGAACTACGACCCATTTTGACTTCGAAAACAATGCCACATCATTCCAATTAAGTGTAAAAGCTACGGACTCTTCTGGTTCTTCAACAGAAGGTAATTTCACAATAACACTAATGAATGATCCATCTGACGATCCCTTCATACCTCAAGCCCTTTCGGATTCAAATTTTCGAACTGCAGTCAATCTTTGGTTTTCCAACAAGACCGATGCGAATGCCACCTACGGGCACATCAGCGACTGGAATACCTCGGCGGTGACCAATATGTCAGAGGCTTTCAAGGACCGGACTACTTTTAATGAGGATATCAGCGGATGGGATACATCATCAGTTACAAAGATGGATGGAATGTTTCAGAATGCCACTTCATTTAATCAGGATATTGGGGATTGGAACACAAGTTCAGTCACTAGTATGAGAGAAATGTTTAGAAGTGCTTCTGCATTTAACCAACCGATTGGAGAATGGGATGTTTCGTCCATAAATAATTTTCAAATGACTTTTGAGAGAGCCATAATGTTTAACCAAAACATAGGTGATTGGGATGTTAGTAATGTTTCAACTATTGATAGAATGTTCCAAAATGCTTCTTCGTTTAACCAACCAATAGGTGAATGGAATACCTCTTCTGTTACTAATATGTCGGCCCTTTTTAAAAGAGCATCTTCATTCAATCAGCCTCTTTCTAATTGGAATGTATCTAATGTTACAACTATGTGGCATATGTTTTACAATGCTATTACCTTCGACCAAGATCTTTCTGATTGGAATGTCTCTAATGTTACAAATAAGTGGATGATGTTTTTTCGTTCTCTTTCCAAAACCAATAGGGGATTAATTCACGAAGCCTTTGCTTTTAATCCGAACTGGCCTTACGACTGGCATGAATTTGTAGCACTGGACGATTCAAATTTCCAAACCGCAGTCAATCTATGGTTTGACAATCAAGCGGAAGCTAATGCTACCTATGGTCATATAAGTGACTGGAATACCTCTGCGGTCACGGATATGTCTGAGGTTTTCAAGGACAGGGCTAATTTTAATGAAGACATTGGAGAATGGGATGTATCCAAGGTGACGAACATGGTGAGAATTTTTTATGAAGCTTCCTCTTTCAACCAAGATATTAGTAATTGGGATATTTCAAGTGTAATGACTTTGAATGGAGCCTTTCGTGGTGCAGATTCCTTTAACCAGGATATCGGTAACTGGAATACATCATTAGTAACAGATATAAGCTACCTTTTTGCCGGAGCAGACTCTTTCAATCAAAACATTGGAAATTGGGATATTTCGAATGTCAGATCGATGAAAGGAACTTTCCGTTTTACGGATTCATTCAATCAAGATCTTACAACATGGGATACTTCCTCTGTAACAAATATGGCACATGCCTTTGAACTTGCACAGGCATTTAATCAGGATCTTTCTGATTGGAATACCTCATCGGTGACAGATATGACAGATGTTTTTAAGAATTCTTCTGTACTTTCAGACACCAACAAAGGGCTCATTCACAAATCTTTCTCATCCAATCCTAACTGGCCTTATGATTGGTCAGAATTTGTTGAGGATAGCCCAACAGGAACCAATCCCACTTTTCCAATTTCCGATTATAATAATACCAAAGCATTCCCCGAACATTGGGGTTCTCCTCCTCCAAATCAAACCCGTGACCTTGTTCCTTTTCCGGGTGGGTATGGCATGGGGAGTGGTACAGTTGCTAAATGGATTCAGGAAAATCTTGATCGTGATAAAAAAAATAATGCAGGTGAACCAAAAAATCCAGAGATCGACAAGAATTCAACTAACCCCACCCTTCCCGTTCAAATTTATGTTCCTATCGTACAAACTTCTGGAGAAAAAGATTATCTCGACGGGACCTACACTCTAATGGGTAAAATTCTATACAATGGAGGAGCTAAAATTATAGAGACCGGTATTTTAATCAGCGAAAACATTCTCCTTAAAAATGCTCTTCGGATTCCTGCAAAGCCAGATACTCAAACGAATGGATTCACTATTTCATTCTCGGATTTTGAGCCCGACAAAACATACTATTTCAAAGCTTATGCGATCAATAAAGTTGGCGAAAACCGGGGCAGTGTAAAAAAGTTCAGAACTGCTTCCCTATCCGCCCCAGATTCATGGTACAAAAATGCGGAGAGCTTACCCGGCGGTTGGAAAAAGTCAGCTTGGCTAGGTGCATTTCGACCGACTGGACAGGACTGGATTTACCATGCGGAACTGGGTTGGCTCTATCCTTCCTCGATGGCGGATGGAAGCCTTTGGCTATGGAATCAGAGCGACGGTTGGAGATGGACCCAAAAAGGAGTTTTTCCTTACTTTTTCAGATGGCGAGACTCAACCTGGGTATACTTTCAAGGAATATTCAACGCCCGAACCATTTTTTTCAACTACACGACCAAGTCATTTGAATAAATCCCGTATTGATTGAAAAGACATTTAACCTAAATTAATAAAAGGTTTTTCAGTTGGTGAAATAAACCATTCCCTGCCAGTCCAAAAGTACCAAATCCCCATTTGCAGACATGCAAAAATTGACCGGTTTAAAGGGGCTTTGCGGTTTACCGTTCACAAATTTTGGAAGATCATTAATTACTTCTCCATCAAGTACAAATTCAATGTATTTTTTTGAAGTAGTTTGATCATTCTCTACTTCAATAGCCCAACATTTCCCTGTTCCCCAATCCCCAAAAATGTAATGCCCGTATAATACAGGGAGTTTACCACCTCGGTAAACCATACCACCGCTTACACTGGTTCCCTCATCGTGCCCATATTCAAAAACCGGGTCAATAAATTCCAAATCAGGAGAAGGTTCTCTATTCTTTAGTGAAAAGGCACCGGTTCCCTCACGAAAACTCCATCCATAATTCCCTCCCTTTTTAATCAAATTGATTTCTTCTTTCTGATGCTGCCCAACATCCGCACAGAAAAGTGTATTGCTTGGAATATCCCAATGTAAACGCCATGGATTTCTCATTCCAATAGTCCAAATTTCTCCCCGGTAACCGGGTTTGTTTTTAAATGGATTATCTTCTGGTATTCCATATTCCAGAGAACCTTCTCTTCGATCGACATCAATACGTAAAACTTTACCGAGCAGAGAAAATGTATTCTGGGAAAAATCATGTGGATCATTCGCCTTACCTCCATCTCCTGTCGAAAGATAAAGGTATCCATCCGGACCAAACTCCGGAACTCCGGAATTATGATTCCAGTAAGGTTGTTCGATCTCAATTAGTGTTCGATTATGTTTGGTATCTAATTTTAATGATTTCTGGTCTTTAATCCGACGCTCAACCAAAACGGAACGCTTGGGAGATTGAAGGGTATGGTACAGGTAAAAAAGGCCATTATTCTTGTACTTGGGATGGAAAACGAGCCCAAGTAATCCTTCCTCAAAGTCTTTCACAATCATATCCTCGGAAGATAATTCCAAAAGGGGCTTAATCCCGTTTTCGTTCAGATTAGAAGGGATGATTAAAACTTTGCCCCCCTGAAGAACAAGGAGTGAACGCCCCGATCCATCAGGCACGACAATCCAGGAAATAGGTTTGGGTGTATCTTGTTCTTTTAACTGTTGATTAATGGGAATCGTAATTTTTTCGATTTCGGCAGAAACCCAATAATAGGGAGATAAAAATAATGCCATTGCACTGCCCCAAAAGAATAGATGATTCATCCTTTTCCCTTTACAATTTTTGGAACAAATTACAAATTTAAATTATGAATCTGCCAAGACTGCCCCGCCGTTCTTTTCTGTCAACCGTTCCGTTTTGGGTTACCCCGGGTCTTATGGCAGAAACTTTGACGCTTACTCCCAAACAAACCGAAGGACCATTTTATCCGGATAAAATGCCGCTCGATACGGATAATGATCTAATTATCATAAATAACTCACTAACTCCAGCGGTTGGAACAATTGCCTACCTAAGTGGCCAAGTTACGGACATCAAAGGAAACGCCATTCGCAATGCACTTGTGGAAATTTGGCAGGTTGATAATAACGGTATCTACCTCCACTCGAGAGGAGGAAGTCGTGAAAAATTGGATTCCAATTTCCAAGGATATGGAAAATTCCTGACTGATTCGAAGGGCAATTATTCTTTTCGTACTCTTAAACCAAGCCCATATTCTGGTAGAACTCCACACATCCATATGGCTGTATCTACAAAAGGCCAAAGAAGGCTCACAACGCAATGCTATGTTAAAGGAGAACCCAGAAATCAGAAAGACTTTATCCTCAAACGGGTTAAAGGAATTAAAGAAAGAAACTCCCTCATCGTTCCCTTTAAACCATTACCTAATTCTCAAATGGGTGAAGTAGGCGCCCGGTTTGACATTGTGCTAGGTTGGACACCGGAAAGTTAATTTTAATTTTTTAAAGTTTTGCTTATTCTTTCTACCTTGAAAAAGGAAGGGTTCTTTGACATGTTAATAACTTTGCATTTAAAAATGACATGAACACTGAATCCATTATCCAACCTGATCCCAAAATTAAAGGCGAGCGTGGTCCCGCCATGAAAGGTGCTGATGTACTTGTCGCAGCCCTCGAGCGTGAAGGTGTGGACACAATTTTCGCCTATCCCGGCGGTGCATCAATGGAGCTGCATCAAGCTCTAACCCGTTCAGATAAGATCCGTACTATCTTACCCCGTCAGGAACAAGGTGGTGGTTTTATGGCACACGGATATGCCCGGGCAACCGGTCGTGCAGGGGTTTGCATGGCAACATCCGGTCCAGGTGCAACCAATTTGGTAACCTGCATTGCAGATGCTTACATGGACAGCATCCCAATGATTGCAATAACCGGACAGGTTTATCAGGAATTTATTGGCAAAGCTGCTTTTCAGGAAACTGATTTTTTTGGTATGACTCTACCAATTGTAAAACACAGCTATCTTGTGCTAACCGCAGAGGATTTACCTAAAGTGGTCAAAGAAGCTTTTCATCTTGCAGAGAGTGGTCGTCCTGGACCTGTGGTAATCGATATCCCTAAAGATGTTCAACAAGCTGTTTTTGAACCATTCTTTCCTGCTGAAGTGCCTGAATTGGAAGGCTATAAATTAGACCAGCCCAAAGCCACAGACGACGAACTACTTGAAGTTCTTAATTTAATCTCGAAGGCAAAAAAACCTGTTCTTTACACGGGTGGGGGTATCATTTCCGCAGATGCCCATGAAGAATTAAAAGAATTTGCAGAACTTACCGGATTGCCCGTAACCCACACATTGATGGGACTCGGTGTATTCGATCCCGACCACCCACAATCCTGCTACTGGTATGGGATGCATGGAACCGTAGCCGGTAATTGGGCAGTCTGCGAAAGTGACTTGCTACTGTGCTGTGGAGCACGTTTTGATGATCGCATAACAGGTAAAGTTGATAAGTATGCCCAGGAAGCATATGTCATTCATTTTGATGTCGATAAATCAGAACATAATAAAAATGTTCATGCTCACTTCCCTATCCGAACAGACATTAAATACGCACTCAAACGTATGTCTGAATTAATTAAGAAAAATGGTTTTGATAAACCTGACTTAAAAACCTGGATGGCAACGATCACAGGTTGGAAAAATGATCATCCATTTAAGTACGAAAAAGGAAAACACATCACTTCCCAGGAAGCAGTGGAAGCCCTTTATGAAGTTTCCAAGGGTGAAGCAATTATCACCACAGGTGTTGGACAGCATCAAATGTGGGCAGCTCAGTATTACCGTTACAAAGAGCCCAGAACTTACATTTCGTCACTTGGATTAGGGACTATGGGATTCGGCTACCCGGCAGCAGTAGGTGCCAAAGTTGCCCGCCCTGACAAAGAAGTCATCGATATTGATGGTGATGGTTCATTCCTGATGAATGTCCAAGAACTCGCCACGGCAAAAATTGAAAAAATTAATGCAAAATGCCTACTCTTAAATAACCAACACCTTGGTATGGTGGTTCAGTGGGAAGATCGATTTTACGAAAGTGTGCGAGGGCATACTATTCTATGTGATCCGGAAAACATTGGTGGACCCGAAAATGAGGAAGCTATTTATCCCGACTATATTAAAATGTGCGAGGGATTTGGGGTCAAAGCACGAAGAATTGTAAAACGGGAAGATTTACACGATGGAATTCGCGAAATGCTTGAAACGGATGAACCTTTCCTTCTCGAAGTCATCGTTCCTTACACCGAACATGTTCTTCCAATGATCCCTCAAGGTAAATCTGCCAAGGAAATGCTGATCGATTAACTCTACCTTAGCTTTGCGTATTTCTAATTGAAATTCTTTATTTAAAGACTTTAAAACAACTATAATTAAAGTTGAGTTTGTTTGTATTATAATTCTTTAGTTTTAGAAAAGCATTCTTTTAGATTAAATAATCGTCTTAATCTCGCTCGCATTTGCTTACAGAAAAATTTCTGTCTAATTCTTGACGGTAAAGATTTCGAATGATTTTGTGATATTCATGAATTTAATCAGATTAAGGAATTCTTTATTTTACATTAGATTATTCGAGTGCATAACGGCTACCTTGTGTATCCTTTTCCTATTCTCTTTGTCTTCACTACAGGGGGAAACTCCAAATAATGTTGAAACCAGAATTAAAGCACTTGAAGAAAAAATTAAAATCTTGGTAAATGAGAATGCAAAACTATCAGATCGCATTAATAAATTGGAAAAAAAGAACATAATCAATGAGACAAACGACATTACAAAATTAATTCCTAAGAATGAGTCAGAAAAAAAGAAGTTCTTCGAAAACTTACGTGTACAATTTGAAAGTAATAAAATACAGAACCTTGGTCCATGGACAAAACCTGAATCTTGGAAATCAATTCGAAAAAGAATGAGTGAATACTCTGTTCGAGAAGCTCTTGGCAGACCAACAAGAATGAAACCATCGGTGAAACCCGGTATCGAAACAGTTTATATGTACTCTGGCGATTTGAATGCCGATGGAGTCAAAGAAGAAGGATATGTAAATTTTAAAGACAAACGGGTGATATCATTTAAATCTCCACATCTTTAATTTACACAATTAATTGGAATACATTACTCGTATTAAAAGGTCTTTAAAAATCCAATAAAAAGAGTGCCCGAGGAGGGACTTGAACCCTCACGCCATTACTGGCAACGGATTTTAAGTCCGCAGCGTCTACCATTCCGCCACTCGGGCATGAGATGAACAATCTATATACTTTCAAAAATAAATCGAGAAAATTTTAACCCTCTTAAGGATATGTTCCACCTTAAAAATGCCCGCGATTTGGAACGCTATCTTTAAAAAATTTAAATACGGAGGCTTGCATTCACATTATTACTATGGTTCATAAGTATTATGAATAAAGTTTTGATTGTCGATGATGAGGAGTCTATTTTAAAGGGAATCAAGCTAAACTTAAGTAGAACATTTGATATATCCACTGCAAGTGGACCGGATGAAGCCCTCAAAAAAATAAAGGAAGATAATACCTTCGAAGTGGTTGTTTCAGATATGCGTATGCCTGGAATGGATGGTGCCACACTCCTTAGGAAAATAAAGGAAGAGTGCCCTTCAGTCATGACGATTCTTCTGACAGGTCATGCAGATTTTGAGTTTGGAGGGTCCCAAGCTTTACAGTCTGGAATATTATTTAAAATTCTTAATAAACCATGCCCACCTCACAAGCTCTCAATTGCAATCAAAGCTGCAATTGATGAGAGAGATGGTAATAATACAGAAGAAGAAAAAGTACCTGATACTGTACTGTAGAACATTGTTATTTAACTACTTGGAGAGGCTTCGCTAATGATCAGAATCTGCATCCCATTTCTTGGGAGCAAACCCACCAGTAGCTGCTTTGTCCCGAATTTTTCTTTCTTCACGCTCAAGCCTTCTTTTACGTTCACTCTCGCTCTGAAAAATTTTTAAAATTACAAAAGCACCTCCAAGAACTACCAAAATTACGATCTCGAAGATCATGCCTCAAACTGAATCCGGTTGAACAGAGTAAGCTTTGCTCTTCGATAGAGCTTTCCAAGATGTAATCATCAGGAAAAAACCCAGAATAAACATGGCACATGCAGTTCCACCAAGTAAAGTCTGAACACCAAATTTTTGGACCATTAATGCCAAGGCAGTCATGGGCATGACTATCATCACAACCGCTGGAAACAAAGCAAATCCATATCCAACCTTAGATGCTTTAAGAAAAACAACAAATGTTAGAAGGGCCAGAGCGGCAAGTAATTGATTAGTCGCTCCAAAAAGTGGCCAAATTGCTTTCCAGGCAGGTTGCAGTGAGCCATCAATGCCAGGAAATTGCTGAAATACAAGCAAAGCAGGGAATACAAGTGCCAATAGAGTTCCAAAATAACGACTCGCTTCATTACGCCAGTCGAATAACTCCTCAATTAAAAACCGGGTTAACCGAGTACAAGTGTCCAATGTGGTCAGTAAAAATGTGCTTATAGCAAGCATAGCAAATTCTGCCCCAAGGGAACTTGGTATGCCAACCGCTCCAAAAAACTTGGATGCTCCAGCAGCAAAAATTCCTACCGGCGTTCCACCAGCCTCCCGTTCACTCATGGTTAACACTGCAACACATCCCATGGCAAACACAGCCAACACCCCTTCAACTAGCATTCCTCCATAGCTAATTCTTCGCACATCGCTCTCCTGTTTAATTTGCTTGGATGTAGTTCCACTTGATACAATGCTATGGAATCCACTGCAGGCTCCACATGCAACTGTTATAAACAGAAATGGGACAAGCATACCCAACTTTTCGGACTCCCATCCAACGAATGCGGGCATCTGAATAGATTCATTTGCGAATAACATACCAACCATACCCAATCCAAGAATCGCATAAAGAAACCCGGCACTTAGAAAATCTCTCGGTTGAAGAAGTAAGCCAACTGGTAACACGGCTGCCACGAAGCAGTATGCTAAGGTAGCGTAGATCCAAAAATCTTTTCCCATTTCAATCATTGGAAAGAAATGGCCCACCGCAAGCCCGGCAAAGGTGAGAGGAAAAAACACAATAGCCAACTGAGCCAAGGAAAACGCCTTACTTCGCATTAAAACTCCAAAAAGAATGGCCACGACAATGAACCAACCAGATGCGGTTGCTACGGCTGGTTGCTTGGCAAATGTATTAGCCGTAAGGTCAAGAAAGACGATAATCACATAGACTAAAGCCATGATGACAAAGAGCATAAATAATTTACCAGCCCCCTCACCCACCAGACCACGCATTGTATCTGCAATAGAACGACCACCATTACGAACGGACATTAAGGTACTCCCAAAATCATGGACTCCACCCACTAAAATCGCTCCGATCAAAATCCATATCCAAGTTGGCCCCCACCCGAAATAGGTTGCAGCTAAAATCGGTCCCACGATTGGTCCTGCTCCGGCAATGGATGAGAAATGATGTCCAAATAGGACGGATGCACGGGTGGGTGAATAATCAACCCCGTCTTCCATCTCAACTGCAGGCGTTTTTTTACCGTCATTTAAATTACATTTTCGGGAAAGAAAATTTCCGTAAAATCGGTAAGCAAACCAACAAAAAAGACAACTAAGTGAAAGAATCAAAGCAAACATTTTTAGAATCATTATGAACTTTGAAAGGATTGGCAAGAGTTGTTAAAAACCCCCTTGAAATTTAAGACACAATTATTTTAATAATCTCTTATATGTACGATAACCTAGACTTTTGTTAACATCTATGTATGCTTAAGTAATTAAACTAATTATCAGACAAGATTTTTAATACACAGTGCAAAATCTATTTTTCAATTTCTGACATGATCACAAAAAAATCACAATTCGTTATATTATTAACACTTTTTAAATCTTACATTATTGGATTTTCCGCCGAGCAGGATAATTGGTATATTGCCAACGAATGGAGCATATCAGGTGGACAGGGAGTTACATACTATGAAAACAACGATACCGGTATTGGGCAAATCTATGTCTGCAACGGTTCAAGCACATCATCCAAAATTAGTGTTTATGACTTAAATGGATCGCTCGCTCGTGACATTATCATAGCCAATACAAGATATTATGCAAACGATCTGGCTCTCGACTCTAACGGAACGATTTTTATTGGAGAAAGATATGCAGTCACTTGTTTGGAAAATAATGGTACTTTTAAATGGAGGACTGGTAGAAATGCTTCCTTATCAAACTATGGAAGTAATGGTAATGGGGATGGCGAGTTTTATTATGCTCAAGGTATCGATATCGGTCCAAGCGGGAAATTGTACATTGCAGACAAAAATAATAGAAGGGTTCAAATTCTTGATAGAAACGGTAGCTTTATAAGTAAATTTGGAAGCTATGGATCTGCTCCTGGACAATTTTACAACCCCTCGGATATAGCATGTATGAAAAATGGTAACCTTGTAGTTTCAGACTGGAGTTTGGAATACCTAAACTATTTTGATTCGAATGGTACTTTTATAAAAAGAGTAAACCAACAAAGCCCAAGATACCGAGTTTCTATTGCAAAAGACGGAACTCTTTTTTCCAGATCCAGGTTTCGGAATTCAGATGGTGAATCAATTCAATCTATTCCTCAGATCGCTGATAGTGTGCCCACCTGTTTCACACCGGAGGGTGATCTAATCGTATCTTCTGGGAATAAAATAACCATTTGGAAACGAGCTTACAGAACAAAAGGGCTTCCAAGTAGAAATATTATTCCCCAGCCTTCAATTCGAGCTGTCTCCCAACAATCTGGAACTAATATAATCGATATTGATTTTGAGATTATTGATCCTGATGATGCAAACGCAACGGTAGGAATTTTAGCAGCTGTGAATGGCAATTTTAACAACCCTGCCTCCTTAATTGTGCCGACTTCCTGGGTTAATGGCACAGGTAGTAAAATTGGAAATCCTATTACCACCAATCAATTACACCGGGTATCTTGGAATGTGAAAGGTGATTGGAACCAACAAACAGGAACGCTTAATTTTGAAGTCTTTTGCCAAGACAGTCGCCGTGCTTCCCAAGGCCCGGTAGACCTGCACTTTCTAGACCTTCCGTTGGAGGATGGCAACCTATCCATTAGCCGCTCTCCGATTAAAGATTCTGATATAAGGAATTATTTTAAATACCTACTGAGTGTTGGAACTTCAGGTGTGACTGTCTCCAATAACTCAATAACTGATGGAAACGGAACCACCTATCTTGACTCAAACTTTAATGCGACAACGGCAGGAAAAGACTTATTCATACAGGCTGCAGGTCACCGATGGGCTAAAATGGGAGAACTTTCTCTTGCAAATGAAGCATCCACAGCAGGAAGTACTAATAAATGGACCTCAACTCGCCCTGTCCTCCCCCGTAATTTACCAAATATGGTAAATGAGTATGGTTTTGACACAGGTGCTCATGGGGCACGTGCCTGGTGGGTGGTTCGCTCGAGTTCAATTGCAATTCCCAACTTCTCCTTGCATGAATTGAACGATACCTCACCATCGAACAGTCATCGTTTCGGGAGCAAGGTGGACATAAATGGTTCAAACCTTGTTGTTGCCAAGGCAAGTGCATATCGAAAAGTTTACCACTACAACATCAGTGAAACCAACGGTTCGATTACATCAAACGGATTGATTTCTCCAAACAGCGAGTTAAATGGTGCTGCAAATGAATTTGGATGTTCACTTGCAATCGATGGAAATCTTCTGGCTGTGGGTGCAAAAGATGCTTATGAATCTGGGGTTTCAAATGTAGGAGCAGTATATCTTTTCGAATTAAACAGCAGCAGTTCAACTCAGGTTGCACGCATTACTACATCCGATGGCACAAGTTCTGATCGTTTTGGTTATGATGTAGAGATCTCAGGCAACTTAATTGTTGCTGGCGCGGGCTTCGATAGTCCAGCAAGCAAATCAAACGCCGGTTCAGCCTATGTATTTCGTCGCGAAAGTAATGGTTCCATTACTGAATTATCCAAACTTACTCATGAAGATCCACAGTATAATGACTACTTTGGGTGGAATGTGGCCATCTCCGGAAACATCGTTGCAGTAGGTGCCGAACGAGATGATGTGGTGGTTTCAGGCAATAATAAAAGTGATGCCGGTTCAGTTACCCTTTTCAAATTAGATGGTAATGGAACTGCCACTCGAACCATGACTTTAACTGCACCCTCCCCTTACGGTAGTTGTTATTTCGGATGTGCAGTTGCGATGTCCGGAGATAAACTCGCAGTTGGTGAGTACCGAAGAAATACATCCCAAAGTTATTCTGGCCGGGTCTATCTTTACAAAATCAACCCCGACGGCACGGCACAACTAACCAGCACCATTGATTCCCCCAACCCTGTATATGGCGGATATTTTGGCTTTTCTGTTGATCTCAGCGGAGACAAATTAGCAATCGGAGCAAGAGATGAATATAATGAAAATAATTTAAAGACCGGTGCGGCTTATCTATATAATATTAAACCAAACGGAAAAGTAATTCTCTATGATTACTTAACAAACTCAAGTGGGCAAAATAATGATTACTTGGGAAATTCCGTTAGCGTTTCGGGAAAAAACTTTGTGTCGGGAGCTTATGATTTTGATGCACCATCAAAATCTAATTCGGGTAAGGTACTACATTCACACTCTAGTAATTAAGCGGGCAATCTCTTTAAAGAGACGTGCTTAAAATGAAATTACCACCCAGAACAAAACTTCGATTAGCTACCCATTCTATTTGGGGTGCTTTCATAGTGCTTTCTTTCTCGCTAGCACATGCAACTTTGGTACAGGTTACACAGATTTCCTCACCTGTTGGGCATGTGAATCAATCAGAGGCGATCGCACCTGGCTCCGTTTACCAGACTATCCAGCCGAATCTTACCTCATCCGGATATACCTTTGGTTATTGGTCAATTAATGGGAATCGCCTTACCGATTCAAACAACCGTTCCCTTACCCAGGCAAAAGCGACGATCCATCAAGCAACGACTATAACTGCACACTATTTTCTAGCTACTGCGGATACAGATAGTGACGGTATGAAAGACTGGTTTGAATATAGAAACTTTGGCAATCTCGATCAAAATGCATCTAATGATTCAGATCTAGATGGATTTACCAACGCTCAGGAAAACAGCCTTGGGCAGGAGCCAACCATTAAAGACTCAGTTCAGGACGGGGGTATTTCTTCTCGAATATCAGGTGATTTTGTGTTCGCAGACACTTCCATGGTTCACTACATTATTAAGAGTGATCCCATTGGTTTCATTTCAACCACTGAAGGATATGTTGAAATAAATGCATCTGTCACAACTTCGAATCTGCATGGGGCATCTAATGGATATCATTTCGCATATTGGTCAATAAATGGCATCAGGCAAGCGGGCCCAACCGGAGTTGCATTAAGTCAGGTAACCACCAAGATGGAAAACGATTCCAATTTGATTGCCCACTACATTGCATCATCTGAGGACGATGATACAGACACAATAATGGACTGGTTCGAATTTAACCAGTTTGGAAATCTTTCAAATGGTCCCAACGGCGATCCGGAAGGAGATGGTTTTACTAACCGGCAGGAAAGTAATCTTGGACAGGAAGCAACTATTAAAGACACAGTTCAGGACGGGGGTATTTCTTCTCGCGTTTCATCCGGTTTTGTTTTTGCGGATACATCACTCGTAAAGTACACAATTAAAAGTAATCCAATTGGATTCATTACCAGTGCGGAAGGATATGTGGAAATTAATGCAACTGTACAGACACAGTCTCTCAATGGTGCAATCAATGGTTATCACTTTGCTTACTGGACGATAAATGGAATAAGACAACATGGTTCCACCGGCGTGGCACTGAGCCAAATAAACCCAAGGATTGAAAACGATTCCAATTTAGTCGCTCATTACTTTCAATCATCACAGGATACTGACTCCGACTCCATCATGGATTGGTTCGAATATAAGCAATTCGGAAACCTTTCCAATGGACCCACAGGGGATCCCGATGCGGACGGTTTTACGAACACCCAGGAAAGTGCTCTTGGACAGGAGGCAAACATTAAAGATTCAGTTCAGGACGGTGGTATTTCATCCCGGATATCCAAAGATGTTCTGTTCTTCCTCCAGGTCAATAATCCCCCAAGCAATCTTCAACTTAGCAATTCTACAGTCCACACAGGAAAAGCAGCCGGAGAATTAGTCGGTATATTGATCCCCACCGATCCCGATCACGATACCGGAGACACCTATCAAATTTCTATCCTCGATGGGAACGGATCAACCGACCGAGATAAATTCTCTCTCTCTGGCCTTAATCTAATCACCACAACCTCCCTTCCAATTGGAACCTATTTTCTTAACCTACGCGTGAGTGACGACGAGAATGAATATTTCGATAAAAACTTTACCATCTCAGCAATTCACGACCCAAATAAAGACGATGATCATGACGGCCTTACCTATGCACAAGAACAGGCATTGGGAACCAGTGATAATAATCCTGACACTGACGGTGACGGATTTTCTGACTTGGCTGAATACAATTACGGTTCTAATCCTTCGGACGCCAATTCCATCGCGAACTCCCCTCCATCTGACCTAAACAATTCCGGATCACTAAGCTTTCTTGAAAACCAACCCATTGGCACTTTTATTGGCGATTTTAATGCAACCGATTCGGATGCTAACACGACTCTCCTTTTCTCTATTTCCGGTCCCAATGCTCATCTGTTTGCCATCGATCAAAATGGTTCCCTCTTCACTAATACAATATTCGATTTTGAACTCAATGCATCCAGCTACTCAATCGACATAAAAGTTAGCGATGATTTCAATGAATCCGATCAAATTTCGAGAACTTTACACCTTCTAAATCGTAACGAAACTCCCCTAATAACTGGTATTTCAAATGCAACATTCCCTGAAAATCAGCCCGTGGGTTATCCAATTGGTAATTTCAATACCGCCGATCCGGATGCAAACTCCAACCTTACAATCTCCCTTTGGGAAGGAAACAATTCGAATTCTGAAAACCTCTTTGCAATAGACCAAAATGGTACGCTTAGAACCAACCAGTCTTTTGACTACGAAACTAATTCCACAAGCTTTGTGGTATATGCAAAAGTATCAGACGAAATGAACGCATCCAGCACTCGTTCCTTTAATCTCTCGCTTCAAAATATAATTGAAGATTTAGACGGGGATGGAACAGAAGATCATTTTGATTTGGACGATGACGGGGATGGGTTTTCTGATCTAGATGAAATCGCCAATAACTCAGACCCGAGAGATTCAAAGTCATTCTTTAACCGTGCACCTGTTTCGATTGAGCTAAATGGCTCTAATATCCATGAGTATGCACCAGCAGGTTCTTTTTTTGGACAGTTCCACGGCGTCGATCCCGATACCAACTCATTGATCTCATACAATCTCCAAAATCCGATTTCTGAATCAAATATATCATATCCATTTACCGTTGATCAAAATGGCACACTTCGAACCACCCAACCCCTTGACTTTGAAAAAAAACCCAACCTATTTACCATAAAAGTTCGCGCATCGGATGAATGGAATGCCTCCATTGAAAAAGAATTCACCATTCAAATCCTCGATCTCGATGAAAATGCTCCAACAATCTCACTTCTGGGCGAACCAGTAATTACTCTTCTAACTAGTGACAAATGGATTGACCCCGGGGCAACATGGGCAGATCCAGAAGATGGGAACGGAACTGTATTTGCACAAAACGATCTGAATCAAACCCATCCAACCTTTGAGGAATGGGTCCAAAATGGAAAACAATTACCCGGGGGAATGATGTTTCTGGGAGGCACTCCTTGGTTTGATGAGTTCACAGGAAAGAACCGCGAAGATAGGGAAGTATACGATATGATCTTTGCTACCCAAACCGGGGAATATAAATTAAATTATTTTTACCAGGACCAAGCAGGCAACCTATCCAATCTGGTAAGCCGCACTCTTTTGGTCATCCACCCGACCAAGCCCATCGTGCAAACCCTTGATGCCAGCATCGATCAAAACGGTAGTGTTCAATTTGGTGCCGAAATTCGTGCAGGTGTGAAGATGGAATTGATCGAAACCGGTATTCACTACGGGACCGACCAGTTATTTGCGGAATTCAGTCAAGTTGCCCTATCCCTTTCCACCATAACGGACCGGTATTTTTCCGAACTTTTCACACCCCAAGCAGGCAAAAAAATATTTTACCGGGCTTATGCACGGAATAAAGCAGGTACCTCCTACGGTTCGGTTAAAAACCTTACCCTACCCTCCGAATCCAATTCCACAGTTTGGTGGTCCGGTTCGATCGAAGAACAGGGTGGTTGGCAAACCTCTCCCTGGTTTGGCTCTTTTCGCCGGTATCCACAGGGATGGATTTTTCATGCCGATCTAAATTGGCTCTATGCCTACTCGGGTGAATCTGGCGATGTCTGGCTATGGTCGCAGGATCATGGATGGCTATGGACTGGACCTGATGTCTATCCACACTTGTTTAACCACAGCACTGCCAATTGGTTCTACTTTATCAAAAAGCAGGACGGTACTCCAAGGTTTTACGACTATTCCACCGAAGCGGTAAAATAATTCATAACTAGATTTCGACATTCAGTTTCGGAATTGAATTCAAGCAGAAAAACTTTACCTCCCTACGATTTAGAATTACGAGGGGGAGATTCCGCCAGAAAGAACAATAAATTATATTAACATAACCTCCAGACGGTAATTATTCATCACCCAGTTCAGATTACCAGACCCCAAGAACGGACTACCAATCTCCGAACAATTCCTACGAACCATCTCCCGAGAATAACCATAGCATACCCAATCCAACCAAGCGTAATTATATTCCAATCGTGGAAACATTTCCTCCAGACCATGATGGTAATGGAACCTATCATTTAGGCGGCCGGATCCTTACCGATGGTGGCTTATCCCCGTTCGAGGTTGGGATTATATTGAGTGAAAGTATTACCCTTTCGAACCCGATTCGTATCGCCACCCTACCCGATCAAAACTCCAGTACTTTTCATGTTTCCTATGCCAATCTGCTCACCGGAAAGACCTATTATTTTAGAGCGTATGCGATTAACAGTGCTGGGCAGAACCAGGGAAGCCTGAAGAAATTTAGAACCAGACAAAAGACCGATACGAATAGCTGGCACAGAGATACTGAAGAATTACCAGCCGGTTGGAAAAAATCTGACTGGCTGGGTGCCTTTCGTCCCACCGAACATCAATGGATTTACCATGCGGAAATGGAATGGCTCTACCCATACCCGATGGAAGATGGCAGCATCTGGCTATGGAACCAAGCAGATGGATGGCGCTGGACTCAACCAGGGGTATATCCATACCTATTCCGTTGGCGAGACTCCGCTTGGGTTTATTTACAGGGACAAATCAATGGGCGGATTCTATACTACAATTATTCGACTCGATCCTTTGAATAATAAATTACCCAAGTATTTTCTCAGAAAAAGTTTAATTCGGTAAATTTGTCTTCTAGGATTTCCTATACTTCCTGTCTTTATCCGAAGAGGGACAATACATGGATAAAAGATGATCTACTAATGGACATGGGGCGTTATCATAAATATGCCTATTTTCCTTTCAATTCTATCCTTCATTCTTTTAGGTGCGGTGCAACTTTTTGCTTACTCATCAGGTCCTCCAAACGGGTATTACGGGCAGTCCATCAATTGTACATCATGCCATTCCGGATCTGCAATCAACACTGCTTCAATGATCAGTATTTCCGGCCTGCCTGGAAACTACCAGCCTAATACATCCTATCCCCTTACCCTTTCCCTATCTGGATCCAATTCAAGGGGTTTTGGATTCCAGCTTGCGGTTAGAAGTGGTAATTCAAATGTTGGTTCGCTTTCAACATCTCAAAGTGGTGTACGGGTAGATAACGGTTATTTGGAACACACAACAAGAATCAATTCCCCAATATCGTTCAATTGGACTTCCCCTGCAAGTTCTTCCGGAACGATTTCCTTTTGGGTTTCCTCTCTGGCCACGGGTGGAGGTTCAAGCACCTCAGGTGACCAAACCTATGTGTATAATCAATCATTACAGGAAAGTGTAAGTGCTTACACCCTTTTCCTTAATGCAGGCTCGGGTGGATCCGTGTCGGGGGCGGGAACATTCAATCACGGCACAACACCAACCATTGTGGCCACCCCCAACACTGGATACAACTTCACTGGATGGACGGGTGACGGAGTGTCAAACTCGGGTTCAGCTTCTACGACTGTTTCCATGACACAGGCTCGGTCGTTGACCGCAAACTTTTCTCTCAAGTCCTACACCCTTTCCCTCACCGCAGGTTCTGGAGGATCGGTATCCGGGGCGGGTTCATTTAATCACGGAACCACTCCCACCATCGTGGCTACTCCTGACACTGGATATGAATTCACTGGATGGTCCGGTCTAGGAGTAACAAGTTCAAATTCTGCCAGTACTACAGCCTCGATGACAGAGGCACGGTCGTTGACTGCAAACTTTTCTCTCAAGTCCTACACCCTTTCTCTCACCGCAGGTTTTGGAGGATCGGTATCCGGAGCGGGAAATTATAACCATGGTCAACGGGCAACTATACAAGCAACTGCACATTCAGGATTTGTATTCAACTCGTGGTTACAATCCGGAGTTTCTACAGATACAAATCCATCGACAAGCATTATCATGAACCAAGATAAAAATTGGACTGCTATTTTTACAGCTCAACCTTCGAACACTTTTTTGCTGGCCTTATCCTCCAACCCCACCTCAGCAGGAACAACAACTGGCGCCGGAAGCTACTCCCAGAATGAGCTTGCTTCAGTTACAGCAGCCCCGAATGTCGGCTACCAATTTACCGGGTGGATTGGTTCAGGCGTGACAAGCCAAGATTCCAATTCGACAACCGTCGATATGAATCAAGATCGAAACCTGACTGCTCAGTTTTCCCTGAAATCCTACACTCTGAATCTTACTGCAGAAGCAGGTGGTGCCGTCTCAGGGGAGGGTATATTTAATCATGGAACGAACACCCCGATTGGCGCAACCCCCAGCACCGGATACAACTTTACAGGCTGGATCGGTTCAGGCGTGACAAACCAAGATTCCAATTCGACAACCGTCAATATGAACCAGGATCGAAACCTGACTGCAACTTTTTCATTAGCGATATTTAAACTCACCCTCGAAACTTCGGGTGGAGGTGTTGTTACGGGAGGTGGAAATTTTCCTTCTGGTACATCAGTATCTTACAATGCCACTGCTGATGATGGATATGTTTTTAAAAATTGGATGCTCGCTGATCAGAATCATTCAGACCTAAATTCTGGTTCCATAACTATATCGTCTGATCTTACCTTAACTGCATACTTCGAGAAATCACTGGATCCCGCTCTCTCAACTGCCCAATCACTTGGTAATAATATCTTCTCATCGTGGCTTGGCTATTTTCTCACTTTTGAAAATGGATGGTATTATCACCTCAAACTTGGCTGGATCTATCCGCAGGGAAATTCAACAGATGGTTTATGGTTTTGGAGTCAGGAAGCAGGTTGGTTATGGACCAATGAGGAAATTTTTGATCAATCATTTTTATGGTCTAAATCAGATAATGATTGGATATTTCTCAAGGAAGGATCGACGGTTGGGGATACATTACTTTTCAGTTACAAAGATGGGGGAAGCTGGAGTTACCTACCTACCGTTTTATTATCAGAATAAAATAATTTACCAATTTTGGTTCCCTGCCTTCGAATCTATCTCTCTATTACAAAACTGATTTAGGTACCTTAGGCTTGCCTTTATCCATTCATAACATGGAAATGTATATGTGCATTCACTTTTAGGAAAAAAATTTATGATAAGCTTTTTTTTCATGACCATTCAGGTTTGCCTGTCCGGAAAGGAAATTTATTGGAAAAAAGTTAAAATTGAAAATGAAGTGTCTGTATACCAGGCAAAAATTAATGGTAAAATTGCTTTTCGGGGAGTAGGAGAAATGAGGGGTAAACCTGAAGATTTGGTTTCAATAATTGAAAATCCGAGCGGATGGAAGGATTGGATCGAGAATTTTAAATCGGGAAAATTGATCGAAGAAATTAACCCAGAACACAAGATTTTTTATCAGGCTATAAACTCTCCCTTTCCTGTAAGTGATAGGGATGTAGTTTTCGAGTCAAGAATCATTCGAGATAGCCCAGATAAAATTCGTATAGAAATGAAATCAGTGAAACATCCAAAAGCACCTAAAACAATTGGTACTCGGATTAATATAATTTTCACCCGCTATTTCATTAAAAAAATTAATCCAGATAAAATATCGGTAACCTTTGAAACATTATCGCATCCTGGAGGTACTCTGCCCAACTTCCTGGTCAACTGGGCAAGTGAGAGTTATCCAATTACACTCCTTGAGGGATTGCGTAGGGAATTAAGAAATAAGGTATAAAAAAACCCTCTTCCCATAGTGGAAAGAGGGTATTAAAAAAATTTGAAACTTGGCGAAAAAGAAGACTGATTACTTAAAAATAGTTTTCCATTTCATCATGCATTTCTTGCGAACCAAATTTCATCATGCATAGAGCAATCAGTTCAGTTTTAAACCGATGGAGGTATTCGCGGATAAGCCCATAAGATTGGTGGTCTCCATAAAAACCGAATCATAACAAAAGTGCTCAGTTTCTGTTTTGCTAGCCGTATTTGAAAAGTAATAAATTGTAAAAAGTCGTTCATGTAAAAAATCCTCTCGTTTAAATTTTAGTTGGTTGCCCAGTTCCAATCCTCCACATTCATGATATGATTATGGAAATAATTTCTCTCCTGAGTATCCAAAATCGGTGAGTTTTATTCTCTTCTTATCAATCACTCGATGCAGACTCCCACAGATATGCTTATCCATAACGCACACACTCCATCTCTTGTAAATCAACATAACTTAGTTTCCTTTCGTTTAGTTTTAATTTTTGGACCCGTTTAAAAGCCTCCCCGCTGAGGCTTATAAAAGTTCTGACTTTTACGAAAATGATATGTTCAAAGCTTGTAATAATGTTGCAAAAAAGAGACACGAATGAGCTATCTAATATTGCACCCCAAACTAAAGTTTGCATAGCTTTATAAAGCACCACATCAAAAACAGAACTCATGAAATCAAAAGTAGCAAATTTTCTCTTTATTTTTTTTACCTTAACCTGCTTTGCTAAACCACCCAATGTGGTCATCATGTTTATGGACGACATGGGGTATGCCGACATCGGTGCCTTTGGCGCAAAAGATTATCCAACTCCCCATTTGGACCGGATGGCCAAAGAAGGTCGAAAGTTCACTGATTTTTATGTAACTCAGGCAGTCTGTTCAGCATCTCGTGCCGGGCTTTTAACCGGATGTTATAATGTAAGGATTGGAATTCTTGGTGCATTGGGTCCAAAGTCAAATATTGGAATCAGTCCAAACGAAGTGACCATTGCAGAAATCTGTAAGCAAAAAGGATATGCCACTGGATGCTTTGGAAAATGGCATTTGGGACATCATAAGAAATTTCTTCCGATGCAACATGGATTTGATGAATACTTCGGACTCCCCTACTCCAATGACATGTGGCCCTACCATCCAGGTGTTCTTCATTTACCCATGAATGAAAGACTTAAAAGATGGCCACACCTTCCATTAATAGATGGTAATAAAGTTATAAACCCCAAGGTCTCCGCAAAAGACCAAGAGAAGTTGACCACACAGTATACAGAAAGAGCAGTTTCTTTTATTGAGAAAAATAAAGACAAGCCATTCTTTGCGTACATTCCACATAGTATGGTACATGTACCCCTTTTTGTTTCCAAAAAATTTAAAGGTAAAAGTGGGGTTGGCCTGTTTGGAGATGTTATGATGGAAGTTGATTGGTCAGTTGGGCAAATCATGAAGGTTTTAAAGAAACATAATTTGGAAAAAAATACCTTATTTCTATTTACCTCTGATAATGGACCGTGGCTGAACTACGGAGACCACGCTGGCTCAGCTGCTCCGCTGCGCGAAGGAAAAGGTACCATGTTTGACGGTGGCTGCCGGGAGCCCACACTTGCCTGGTGGCCGGGGAAAATCCCTGCTAACTCAGTCTGCAAGGAACCAGCAATGACGATCGATCTTCTACCCACCATTGCAAAAATGATTGGAGCCAAGCTACCAGGACACAGAATCGATGGGAAAAATATTTTACCCCTTATGCTTCGAGACGATTCCAAGTCCCCCCAAAAAGCATACTACTTTTATTATGGTAATCAATTACAAGCAGTCCGTCACGGGAAATGGAAACTGCACTTCCCTCATGGCTACAGAACAATGGCAGGAAAACCCGGAGGAACCGGTGGAATTCCCACAAATTACTCGCAGGCAAAAATTGAACTATCCCTCTTTGATTTGGAAAAAGATATTGGAGAGTCTAAAGATTTAAAGACCCAATTTCCTGAGATCGTAAATAAACTCACGTCCCTGGGTAAAAGTTTTGACGAGAAGCTAAAAAAGACAAAAAGACCTGTAGGCAAAATCTAAATGCTTTGGAAGGTTTAATTTGTGAGATCTGTTTTTTTGAAAGTCAGATATTTTTTTCTTGTGCTGTTTTTTTTAACCTCTTGTGCGCCTGAATTAGATGATGTCGTGGAAGAATGGAACCAAAAGGGCTGGAGTAAAGTCCGGACTCACGGAATTAGAAAAGAATTTACAAGGCATAGTAAGCTGATGAGTGAAAAGGCACAGGCCGTAGAAGCATCCTGGATCGATAAAGGAAAAAGAAAAACAAAATTGTATCAACAAAGTTCACACCATTACCTGATATTACGATTCTTTTGCAGAGATGATGATGAGTTTGTAGTCGTCATGAAAAAACGTAAATAAGAAAGGCGATGGAATTATCCATCGCCTTTAATAAAAAATTTTACCGTATAATTAAGACAAAGCTTCCTTGGTTGTCTTGATAATAACAGCAGCAATTTTGTAAGGATCACCATTCGAGGCTGGACGCCTATCTTCGAGACGGCCTTTCCAACCATCCTGAATCGTGCCAACTGGAATACGAATCGATGCCCCACGGTCTGAAACTCCATAACTGAATTTGTCAATTGATTGAGTTTCGTGTGCACCGGTAAGTCGCTGATTATTTTCAGCACCATAAACACTGATATGACGATCAATATTTTTGCCAAACTCTTCGCATATCTGTTTGAAGAGTTCTTCACCACCCTGATTACGCATAGCACCATTTGAAAAGTTCGCATGCATACCAGATCCGTTCCAATCTCCCTTGATAGGCTTAGGGTGCAGGTCAATTACAAGATCATAACTTTCAGCTGTACGCTCAAGCAGGTAACGGGCAAG
Organism: Opitutales bacterium; assembly: GCA_965660725.1. Taxonomy (GTDB): domain Bacteria; phylum Verrucomicrobiota; class Verrucomicrobiia; order Opitutales; family Seribacteraceae; genus Seribacter. Next base: position 1,723 of record CBFIBI010000006.1, on the reverse strand, counting down.
CCAAATTTGATCACCAGCGGATGCAGCACCCTTGGCAAAAATTTGATATTCCCATTGGCCCATCATTACCTCGGCATTAATACCCTCAACATTTAGGCCAGCTTCTAAGCATAAATGAAGGTGTTCATCAACTAAGTCGCGACCTTTGGTGTTATTTGCTCCAACGGAGGTGTAGTAGGGTCCCTGTGGTCCTGGGTAACCGTTTTTGGGGAACCCAAGTGGTAAATTTGTTTCAGGATCAATCAATGTATACTCCTGCTCAAAACCGAACCAAAAATCATCATCATCATCATCAATGAGAGCACGACCGTTGGATTCATGTGGAGTACCGTCTCCGTTAAGAACTTCACACATTACGAGCCATCCATTCCCCCCGAAGCGATCAGGGTCTGGATAAACAGCTACGGGTTCTAAGAGGCAATCAGAAGAATCACCAGTGGCCTGTTCGGTGGAAGAGCCATCAAAAGACCATTGCTTCGTGTCCTCCAATTTACCACTGTAATCTTCTTCGATCATCGTTTTACTTCTAAGACTCTGGGTGGGCTGGTAGCCATCGAGCCAAATGTATTCTAATTTATGTTTACTCATAGATTTTTAATAGATAGGGAAACCCTTTCGGGTCAATGAATCCTTTGTGAAAAGGAAAGGTAAGTAATATCTAGCAAAACGAATGCCAAAGAGATAAGTACGCAAAAAAAGTAAAAAAAATTTACTTTCTTAGCAACTGATTTTAGTTGAAAGATGGATCGTCCGGACAATCAGCCAATAGTCTAAGTTCATCATTGATTGAACCAACTGCCTTTTTCCAAATTTTCTTCTTTTGTTCCATTTGAGAGAAAAGTTCGTGATCTAAGTTAGAAACCAACCACGCATCTTCAGAGAGCTCTTCATCCAATTGACCAGGTGACCACCCAGCGTGGCCTAAAAAACATGCAATTTCTATCTCTTTGTTTTCGTTTTGCAGAAACTTAGCCTTCTCCAAATCAATTCCGAAATATAATTTGAACGAAGTGGGGGTTTCCATCCATTCCCAAGCAGCAACAATCAACTTGTCTTTCTCCACTGGACCACCTTCGAAAACAGGGACATTTTCAAAATTATTGTTTTGAAAGGAAAGATCAATTTCACTGAGAGTCTTGCCCAATGGACGGTTTAAAATGACCCCTAAACTCCCTTGTTCATCAGAGTGAGCAGAAATAAAAAGGATACTTTTGGAAAAATTTGGATCTACTAAATTGGGATGAGACAATAAAATACTCCCCGAAAGCGAGGTTGCTGTATTATATCTTTGCGTAAGGTTCACAACGAATAAGATCTTCTAGTAAAGATCACTGCAAATTAAAAAATTGCAAGCAGAAGATGAAAAATTTAACCCGTTACTTCAATCGTTTCTTCGGAATCAATTTTTTCAGAAGAGCTGGTAACCGTATTTGTACTGGCAACTTCCACAACCTCACCAGGTTGGGCAGGTGGTGCAGTCGCTTCAGCATCGCCCCACTGTTCCTCGTAAAGTGCTTTCAAGTGGGTAAATACTTCAACGATTGAGGAGTCACCTTCAATCTCAAACAACTTGAGAATTAATTCTTTGTTGTTTTTTAATTGCAGCCTCTTCCCCAGAGTTTCCATCCCCCTGTAACTATTGATAATTTCTCTTGCCTCTTCTTGTTTAGCAAGAATCCTTTTTGCTTCTCGATAAGTAATACTCATAATATCTATTTAGATT
>CBFIBI010000005.1:0-65809 GCA_965660725.1 Opitutales bacterium | reverse complement strand
TATACCACAATTTTGCTGATGCCAAATTCTGATACTAAGGCGGATAATCCCGGAGCGATTCAATATATTCAAGATAGAATAAAAAATAATGGTAGAACTAAGGTATTAGTTTGTGGATGTATAACAAAAGGAGCTGGTGGAAAAGAGCTTGCTCCTTTAGGATCCTTGAAGGAAACAGGTGTTATAGCAATTTCAGATTGTCCTAAATCCATTCAGGATAATCAGATATTTTCCAAGGGTGTTGAATATGCATCCATGTTTAATCTTCCAGTTATTGATTTACCAAGAGATCTCTCTCTTTCCTTGAATGGTACCGCGCATGATGGTCCAATTGCGTTAAAAATGGGATTAGGTGGGTATCCTCGAATTGCAGAAGAGCTGTATGTACAACGTGCCATATCCGTATCAAGCAGCTCAGGAGCTAAAATTCATTTAACCTCCATATCATCACATGGTTCTGTGGAAATGATAAAAGAAGCAAAGAAGCGGAACATTAAAATTTCATCAGATGTAACACCCCATCACATAAGTTTAACTGAAAATAATATTTCTGAATATGATCCAAATTTCAAAACTTCCCCTCCTCTCAGAGAGGATAGAGACCGGCAAGCCCTCATAGAGGGACTACTAGACGGAACAATCGATTGTATTTCAACTGCCCATGAACCCCATGAAGACCATTTAAAAAATGTAGAGTACGACTTAGCTCCACCAGGTGTAATTGGTTTAGAGACCTCATTATCCATCGTTTTAAAGTCATTAAAAGAGAATGAAGGGTTTTCTTGGATTAAGCTGATATCATTACTCAGTAGTAATGCGGCCAAAATACTAGATTTGGATGTTGGAACTTTTAAAAAGGGAAAAAGTGCAGATATTGTAGTTTTTGATCCAGAAAAAAAATGGACACCAAGTAGGAAAAACAATCTAAGTAATGCATCCAATTCTCCTTATGAAAATATTGAGCAAACCGGAAAGGTTATTAAAACTTTTGTAAATGGAGAGATTGTCTTTGAAGACAAATCTTAGAATTTCAAAGTGGGGTTTCAGTTAGCATTAAATTGCATGATAGCCCTCTACGGGTTCTACTGTGTATATAGGGCATACTCATCAAAATTTAATACCGAAAACCTTAAGTTATATGAAAATAATTTTTTTCTTTTAACACATCCATTTATTTTAATTTTGTTCACTACGAACAATGCCCAAATCTTAATTTATCCAATAATATTATACGTATTTTTAAAGTCCGATAATTTAAAAATTTATTCATTCCAATTAATTATAGAAAAAACTTATTCATCCTTTAATTTTCTTGCATCAATATGGCCGGCACTCTTGGTGATTTCATGGATTTCATTTTTTTTATTTCATGATTTTGCAGAACAAAATATTGTTAATGAAATTAGGTTAACAGAAGTATCTCCACAGCTATTTAAGTATATTCTCATAGCTACTTTTGTTAGTCCAATTGTAGAAGAATTTTGTTTTAGAAAAATTCTATATAGAGACCTAAAGAGATGGATTGGAATATTTGGTTCAGCATTTGTTAGCTCAGTCTTGTTTGCATTAATGCACAGAAACATGTTTTCGTTTGCAATTCTCTTTTCTTTAGGCTTTTTGCTTTGCTTTGTTTATGAAAAATCTGGATCAATTAAGAATCCCATACTAGTCCATTCAATATTTAATTTTATTATGGTATTACAAATTAAATTATAAGACCTTATCATAATGAAGCCGCTTTACATAAGCAAAAGTGTAGAAGAAACTAATGAAATTGCGAAAAGTTTTGCTAAGATAATAGAGTCTGAAAATATAGTTTACCTAACAGGGCCGATGGGTTCAGGAAAGACAATTTTCGCTAAGAAATTAGCAGAACATTTTGGTATTAATGAATTAATAAGCTCATCTTACAATCAGGTTTCCTTGTACAATGGAAAACTAAACATTATTCATTGTGACTTTTACAGGCGATCATGCGATGCAACTTTAGAAATAGAGTCTCTCCTTTGCTGGCCATGGCTTCTTTTAATAGAATGGCCGGACGAAAGGCTTAGTTTTAATGAAAAGTGCAGTTATCATATAAACTTTAAAAAAGCGAACAACAATATCCGTGAAATTGAGTTTGAAAAATTTAGCTAACTGAAATTTTACCGTTTGAAAACTCTCTTATGTAACCTTCAAAAATTAACCACCTAAGTTCCTTTAATATAATGGTCTTTTCTAAATTAAACATATCAGAGCAGTTAAGGATTTCAATTTTGCTAACAGATTTGTTGCTTTTGATGAAATCGAGAATTTTAAACGATGTTTTTGACAAAATATTTTCGTCCGCTTGTTTAGGTTTAGATAATCCAGCATAAAGATTTTTCTTTTCGCCGTATTTAAAAACATGAAAACCGTTTTTCTTTAAGAATACAATAATTTGAATAAAAACATCTTTTTTCCAAAAATTGGAACTATTTAATGTTTGTTTAACGAATTGAGCAATAGGTTCTTCCAGTCGGTCGCTATGATCCCCTCTAATTGATACAGCAGAAATTTTTTTGATTAGTCTCTGGTTTTGAAGAGTGCCAAGATCTGATCTTAAATGGTCAATTGAACTATATGTTTTGCCCCCGGACTCTTGGTTGTTAAACGAGTATGATAAATTAACAATATGTTTTTCTTTCCATTCATCAATTTTACTTTTTTCTGTAATTACTTCTAGTGAGTTTACATATTTTGAATATTCTGAATCGATTTTATTTTTAAAAAGGTGATCTTTGATTATTTTTTCAAAATTATGATAATTTCTTGGTGGAAGAGTGTAATTTGTCCTCGGACACATTAAAACAGACGCAAAATTACCAGTTGGCTTTTCTTTATTTTCTTCGGACATTTTTACAATGCTATTGCAGTCGCTTTTAGTTATTTCACTAATAGCTGTATCTAAAGAAATAAAAAATCGATTATTAATTGTGTCTTGATAGAAAAATTTAGATTGCTCAGTATGTTCTACCTTAATGTTTAAGTGCTTCACTTTTTTAGAAATTGTGTCGCTTATTTCTCCAATACTAAAAGAGATGCCAGTCTGCTTAATTTGTTTTTTAATTTCTTCTAAAATCGTCTTTCTACAGGCGACCTTTAACTTAAAACTTTTGCTCGGGTGAACATGCTTTTTGGGAGAGTCTTTTCGTTTTACTTCTTTAGTCCTTGAGTTTTTTTTGGCATTTGGTTCAACCAAAAATTTCTTTTTTTCTGGTTTTAACCAACTTGGACCAAAATCGATATTTTCAAGCTCGCTAAGATTTATATTGTCCCCTGATGAATTCTTTGGCATTTTTGGAATTTAGTTTTGAAATTACGTTATTTACCACAATTTAATAGTTTTTACAAAATAAGACTAATTTTTTAACAAGTGCTCAGGTGGCGGAATTGGTAGACGCGCTAGACTAAGGATCTAGTGCCGAAAGGCGTGGGGGTTCGAGTCCCCCCTTGAGCACCAGTTAGCTTTCTTTTTTACGATCAAAAGAAATAGTTTTAGTTTTGTCGAATGTTCTGTGTTTTATTCTTAACCCGAATTTATAATCGTCCTTGAAGGTTTTATTTCCAAATTCGTCAAAACCTTCAAATAATCCATGCTTTTTATTATTATCCCAATGTTCAAGTAACCGAACCTGCTGATACCCTTGTTCTTTGTAGAATAAGCTTAAAACATATCTGTTACATTCTGCTGAACCATAATCCTGTCCAAATTTTTCTTTAGCTTTTTCATTAACTTCCATCCAGAGTGTTCCAGGGGTAATTATTCCATTTCTTTTATACACATATGTTTCGGGTTGTTGCGGATCGTCATACCAAAATATGTGAGTTCCATGCTTTTTTCCATGAATATATTCTTTAGACGAGACTTTCAGTCCATTAAATTTAAAGGTTTCCCATTTGCCGTGAAGTAAACCAGCAAGATATTGTTTTTGAACCATAACTTGATCGTTAGAAAATAATTCCTGAGTGGTACCGCTGAACGGAAGTTTTTCATCCCCCCAAAATGCCTTAGGTGAACTGTGCCATGTGGAGGATTCGAGAATTTCGACTCCCAAAATTTTACCATTATTAACTTTCACTTTCCCAAGTTTAAAATTATGGTTCATACATCCAATAATTTTAGCTTCCACCCTATTGGAATATCCACTCCCGTTTGATTGCATAACCAATTTAACTAATTTTCCCGACTTAGTTAATTCTGGTAATGCAATTGCACCCGTTCCTTTCCAAAACAAATGTTTGTCTATAAACTTTACTTGATTTGCTTCTTCGATTCTAAGAAAAGTTGGATCTTCTTTCCTAATTTTATAGGGACTGTATGGTAATGATTGACTGTCTCTGGAAAACTTTGCCCACCAATTTAAAGCATTTTCAAACTTTGCTTCAAAAAGAATTAAGTACGCAAAGCCACAAAATAATATACAAACTGCCAAAGTAATCTTGATAAGCTTTTTCATTTATATTTTCCTAATTTACGATGGAGGATTGTAATTCTAGAGCAAGAGGAAAAATTCACTGCAGCCAACCTCTGGATCTGTAGGATATGGACCTTGAAAGAGTGGACGGAAAAAGAGGGCCATTATAAATGAATGAAGAATAAATTTGAATAAGGGAGGCACCGGCATCAAGCTTTCTTAAAGCTGAATCTCTGCAAAAAATCCCACCGACTCCAATGATTGGAAATGTACGGTCTGATAATTTAGATAAAAATCTAATTATTTCTAGAGACCTAGTCTCAATTGGTTTACCACTAAGCCCACCCATTTCAAAAGTTCCAAAAGATTTATTTTCATTACGGTTAATGGTAGTATTTGTCGCGATAACTCCAGAGAAGCCAAGGTCAATTGCATTAGTCACTATCATCTCTAAGGACTTATAACTTTCGTCAGGAGAAATTTTTAATAAAAGAGGAACGGGAGGCTGGTTAGTTTTTTTGGCTAATTCAAGATTAGCTAAAACTAAATTTTTTAAAAGAGGAACAATAAGAGATGATTTGTGTAATTCTCGAAGATTTGGGGTATTTGGAGAACTAATATTTACAGTTACATAATCAGCTATTTTAAATATTCTTTTTAAACAATAAATATAGTCATCGATTGCATTATCAACCGGAGTATCTTTTCCTTTTCCGATGTTAACGCCAAGAGGGACTGGACGAAGGTGTTTCGGAAAATGAGATTCGATATTTTCAGATACCTTATTGACACCCAAGTTATTAAAGCCCATGCGATTAACAATCGCATGATATTTTGGGTATCTAAATAATCTAGGTAGAGAATTTCCTGGCTGTGCTTTGGGAGTAACAGTACCCACTTCAATATGCCCAAAACCCAAAGCCGCAAATGAATTAGGAAACTGAGCATTTTTATCCATCCCAGCCGCCAAACCAAGTTGGTTTGGAAAAGATAGACCCATAAGGTTTACTGAACTCGGCCTAGAGGAAACAAGGAACTTGATTAAATATCTTATGAAAGAAGACCGCTCTGATATGGAAAGGTAGCGACACGCTAAATTATGAGCATGTTCAGCATCAAGCCTAAATAATAACGGTCGTAAAAGCTTTTTATATATTAAATTCACTCGAGTTGATATAAAACAATTTTTGACTTTGGAGCGATAAATAATGAAAAAAACAATTTTTTTTGAAAAAGATGGTTGTCATTCAAAAAGATCTAATCATAAGAAAAACCAATGAAAAAAACAGGTCCTAGCTTAGATTGGTGTATAGTGCGTATCGGAGAAGACAAGAATTGGTGGATTGACTCAATAAGCGATAATGAAAATTGGGATGTGGATAATCTTGGTATTATTGATCCAAAACAATTTTTACATATTAACGAATTACTCGATTCAATGACTGAATTTGGCTTGGAGTCACAAATAGTTGATGAAGCATTTTTTACTTTTGCCATAGAAGAAGAGCAAAAAGGAGGCTTAATTAAATTAGTAAGGGTGAGAGATTCATTGTTAAAGGCTGATGATATGCTGTTTGCTCTACCAGATGTATTAGACGAAGAAAAAGGGCCCTATGCAGATTTTTTAAATCATGTTTCAGAAAAACGGGTCAGTATGCTAAATGAGTTAATTGACTTCACAGAGCCATATACTTTGGAGGAAATGGAGGAGGTTTTAGCAGAAAAACAAAATAATGACTTCTTGGAAGGAAAACGTTCACATTTTAGTGATGAATTATTTGCAATTTTAGAGTTTGTACCCGATGGATTCGCTATAGACGCTGATTTGGACGACGAATCAGAAAAAGCAAATGAGGATGAAGAAGACTATTCCGATTTAGAGTCCGACTTAATTGAAGTTTCAGATAAAGAAGAAAAACTTTTGCCAGATTCCGACCTTAAATGGGACGAAGAGGAAGAAAAAGAAGATACCACCCCCTATGAAGGAGGTGCACCGGATGAAGAAGTCTAAATTTTGAAAGCCAACTTTTCAGCAAAATAGGAGAAAATAATGTCCGCACCAGCTCTTTTGATAGAATAAAGAGATTCAAGAGCACATAATTCCAAGTTCAGCCAACCATTTTGGTGAGCAGCCCAAATTCTAGAATATTCACCTGAAACTTGATAGGCAGCAACCGGGATATTAAAATTGCTCTTGGCGTAGTTTATAATGTCTAGATACGGTTCTGCTGGTTTTACCATGAGAATGTCTGCACCTTCCTCAAAATCTAAAGCCAATTCTCTTTTGGCTTCTCTCGCATTTTTTGGGTTTAATTGGTAGGTTGATTTGTCGATGGGTGTTTTGTGCCCTGTGCCAAGTGCATCTCGAAATGGGCCATAATAAGCAGACGAGAATTTAGCAGAATAAGAAATTATACCAGTATCGATCATATTGTTTTGGTCGAGCTTTTTTCGAATTGCTGATATCCGACCATCCATCATGTCTGATGGTGCCAGAAAGTCATACCCTGCACCGGCTGACAAAAGTGCTCCATTTGAGAGAATTTCAACTGTTTTGTCGTTATTAATTTCTCCATTTTCTGAAAGGACACCGTCATGTCCGTGAGAAGTGTAAGGATCTAAGGCAAGATCACCTATTAGTATTACATCCGAGACTGACGCTTTAATTTCTTTTGCCGCTTGGTATACAAGCGAATCCGGATTTAAAAATTCAATACCTTGGTCACATTTCTTATTTTGATGAATTTGGGGGAATATAGCAAATGAGGTTAATCCTAATTCTTTCCATTCAAGAATTTTTGGAACCAGCAAGTTTATTGGCCATCTATAAATTTCTGGCATTGAATCAATTTTCTCGGGTATGTTTCCTTCGCCTTTAACGAACACTGGAAATACAAGTTGGCTAATGTCAAGAGAGGTTTCTTGAATGAGATCACGAACTGATTTGCTCTTTCTCATCCTCCTAGGTCGATGTGTGATGTTTAAATTCATAAGTGAATTGGGATTTTGCAAAGATACTTTTAGTTTTGAAGCGATTTATGATGCAAGTTTAGATATTGTAGTTATAATCGCCACGAAATTATTTTGATATGGATTGGGAAATTATTTTAGCATTTGCACTCTTATTATTTGGTCTTACATCATTTCTTTTAGAAAAAATAACAGTTGATACAACGGCATTTGTATTGCTTGGGTTGATTTTAGTTATTGCAGGTGCTGAAGTTGGGCAAAATTGGCCATCTGTCTCTGAAGTTTTAAATGTTTTTTCTAACGAGGCACCTATTACAATTGCTGCAATGTTTGTTATAAGTGCATCTTTAAATCGATGTAAATTAATCGAACAGGTCTCAGATTCATTGGGTAAGTTCTGTAAGTATGGATACAAAAAATTTATGCTTATTTTGTTACTATTGGTCGCTTTTGTATCTGCTTTTGTAAACAACACGCCCGTAGTAGTAGTGCTATTGCCCGTTGTAATAAGTCTTTCTAGGGCTATTGGTGTTCCTTCATCCAAGATGCTCATTCCAGTTTCATACGCGTCCATTTTTGGTGGTTGCTGTACATTGGTTGGCACGAGTACAAATATTCTTGCAAGTGGAATAATTTCCAACTCCTCGGTTTATGAAAATATGAAACCACTGGGGATGTTTGAGCTTACTAAGATTGGATTACCGCTACTTGTAATTTCTTTGGGTATATTGGTAATTTTTGGTCGTAAGCTATTGCCTGACCGCGAAGCCCTATCTGATATTATATCAGATTTAGATCGTAAAGAGTTTTTAACCGAAGCAGTTATACAAAAAAAATCATCATTGATAGGAAAAAAAATTTGCAAATCCGATATTTCTAAACTTACCGGCGTAAGGCTTTTAGAAATAGTTAGGAAAGGTAAAAGCATTTCAGCAAGAAATAGTGAGGAAAATTTTAAAGCAGATGATCGATTAGTTTTATCATGTAAACCGCAGGGCATAATTGAAACAAATGAACTTGAAGGAGTGAATTTAATTAATAACTCTTCATTGGGAATCGAACAGGTATCAACTGAGACCGGAATTATGGTTGAATGTTTAGTTGGCCCCTCATCTTCTTTGATTTCAAAAAGCCTATCGGATGCAAGTTTTAGATCGAGATTCAATTTGACCATTCTTGCAGTTCATAGAAAAGGGAAAAATTTAGGTCTTGAAATCGAAAAAATACGATTAGAATTAAGTGACACATTGCTAATATTGGGTAGTGAAGAATCTATAGAAAGATTGAGGCAATCGGACGAAGTGATCATGTTAGACCATGCGACCATGCCAATGAAGAATATGAAGAGAAAAGCTCCAATTGTTATGTCAGTATTGATAGGAGTTGTCAGCTTAGCAACTTTTGGCATATTGCCGATTTCAGTTTCTGCAGTCGTGGGCGTTTCCATTTTACTGTTGAGTGGTTGTATAAATACTAGAAGTGCTTACAAATCCATAGAGTGGAATATTTTAATACTGATTTATGGTATGCTAGCATTAGGAGTTGTGATGCAAAGCACAGGAGCATCTTCTGTAATTGCTTCTGTTGTAAGTGGTGTGGGGTTGGGCTTTTTTGAGGAAGCATGGCAACCTTTGGCGGTCTTAATAACATTATATCTCTGCACGGCTTTTTTAACTGAAGTACTCTCAAATAATGCAACAATTGTGATAATGGCACCCATTTCTCTGGAGGTTGCCAATTTAATGAATTTATCATCATATGATGCTAGGGCATTTGTGTTGACCGCATGCGTTGCAGCTTCAGCAAGTTTTGTTACGCCAATTGGATATCAAACAAATACATTTGTTTACACTGTAGGTGGATACAAATTTAAAGATTTTGTAAAAGTTGGGGTATATTTTAACTTAGTTTATTTTATTGGTACTATTTTATTGGTTTCAGGGATTTGGGGCTTTATTCCCAACTAGTCTTTTAGGGAAACAAAACTTAACTTTATAAGGAATAAAAACTCACATTTTTTTAATTGTAATTACATAGTTTTAATAAGGAATGAAAATAGTTGAAGATTAACATAATAAACCCACAAAATTTAAGATAAATACGATTGAAAACCTTGTATTAAAATCTGCGATATCCTTTCCTTTAATAATTGATATTCAACACTTTAAATTACAATAAGATTTGCTTATTTTTCATTTCTTCAAGCTGCCCCAAAGATTATCTCAAGGAAAAGAAAAATATGGAAATCCCAACTTGACTGAAATATAGAAAAAAAGGTATGTTTATCCTGTGTAAGATGTTCCTAGAGGTAAGCTTAAAATTTACCAACTTTTAAGCCTTCATAAAGAGATTTAGTCTAATAATCCTTAACTTAATTTAATATGCCCGAAGAAAAGACAGAAGAAGAAAAATATGATTCATCCCAAATCCAAAAACTGGAAGGATTGGAGGGAGTGCGCAAGAGGCCTGATATGTATATTGGAGATACAAATGAAAGAGGACTTCATCACTGTGTATTTGAAATCGTTGACAATTCTATTGATGAATCTTTGGCAGGGCACTGTTCGGAAATAAAGGTTCATCTTCATGCAGACGGATCTTGTTCTATTCAGGATAACGGCCGAGGCATTCCGGTGGATATTCATCCGAAACACGACATGCCCGCATTGGAATTAGTCTTAACCAATTTACATGCCGGAGGAAAATTCGGAAAAGGGGCTTATCAAGTTTCAGGCGGATTACACGGGGTTGGTGCAAAATGTGTTAATGCGGTATCTCAATGGTTTGTTGCTGAAGTGCGCCGAGATCAAAAAATACACCAAATGGAATTTTCAAGGGGCAAAACAACCCAAAAAATGAAAATAGTTGGATCATGTCAATCAACAGGCACAAAAATTACTTTTTTGCCCGATGACCAAATATTTACAGAAACTAGAGACTTTAAATTTGATGTATTGGCCAAGAGGTTAAGAGAGTTAGCATTTTTGAATCCTGGAGTGAAAATAATTCTTAAAGAAGACAAGGAAAATAGAGAAGAATCATTTATTTTTAAAGATGGAATTAGCGAATATGTAATGTATTTAAACCAAAATAAAAACTGTCTCATATCCGAACCAATATCATTCTCAGGTGAAGCACCCGCAGAAACTGGAGAAGGAATAATTAAACTAGAAGTATCTTTAATTTATAATGATTCATTTTCAGATCAATTATATGCCTATGCAAATTCAATTCATAATGTTGAGGGCGGAACTCACTTATCCGGATTTAGAACTGCCTTAACTAGGGTAATTAATAACTACGCCCGCCAAAATGATTTACTTAAGGAAAAAGAGCTTTCATTAACAGGAGATGATGTTCGCGAAGGTTTAACTGCAGTGATATCCGTTAAAGTTCCCGAACCAAGATTTGAGGGGCAAACGAAAACTAAGCTCTCTAACCGTGAAGTTGATGGAATTGTTCAGAAGATTGTCGGTGAAAAGATGAAATATTATTTTGAGATGAATCCGGATACGGCAAAACAGTTGGTTCAAAAAGTGATTAATGCTGCGAGAGCTCGAGAAGCAGCAAGAAAAGCTCGAGAAACTGTTAGGAAGGGGGCACTTTCGGGTGGTGGACTTCCCGGTAAATTAGCTGATTGTTCAGAGAAAGATCCTTCAAAAAGTGAATTATATATCGTCGAGGGCGACTCAGCTGGTGGTTCTGCTAAGCAGGGTCGTGATCGGCTCACTCAGGCAATACTTCCTTTAAGAGGAAAATTATTAAATGTTGAAAAAGCTCGTTTAGACAAAGTGCTTAATAATGCTGAAATAAGAAGTTTAATTACTGCAGTTGGCACAGGGATCGGAGATCATGAGGGCGAAGGTGCATTTGATGCAGAAAAAGCAAGGTATCATAAAATCATAATAATGACGGATGCTGATGTGGATGGGGCTCATATAAGAACACTATTATTGACTTTCTTATTTAGACAAATGAAGGGATTAATAGAAAGTGGTTTTGTGTACGTTGCCAGGCCACCTTTATACAAAATTAAAAGAAGAAAAACAGAACAGTATATTCAGGATGATGCAGAAATGAGTAATATATTGTTATCTTTGGGCTGTGAAGATATAGAATTCATTCGAAAAAGTGATAATTACACATTTTCTGAAGAAAAAATACAGTCAGTCATTGATTATTTTTTACAAATTGAAGAACTAGGTAAAGGAATACAACGTTACGGGTGCACATTATCAAGGTTGTTAGAACAGCTTGACGGTAAATCTGAAAAACTTCCTAGATATTTAGCAAGAATTAGGACTGGAAATGAAGAGGAAATTAGATTCTTTAAGGATATAGAAGCAAAATCTGGGTTTATGTTATCACAAAAAATAGTTGAGGAGAATGAAGTTGACTCAGTTACTCGAGAAATTGAATTAAATGGAAACAAAGTAAGCCAAAGAATATCAATTCATGAAATCTACGAATCCAACGAAATTGAAAAATTATTAAAACAATGTTTTGAAGTCGGAATAAATTATACAATGTTTTCCTCAAAAAATGATGCATCAGATTATTCAATTTTAATAAAGAATGCCTCGGAAGAGAAAGATGCTGCTAACGATGTTTATTCAGTGCAAAGTTTTCTAGAAACGATCCGTAAACAAGGTAGAAAAGGATTACAGATTCAAAGGTATAAAGGATTAGGTGAAATGAATCCAAAACAACTCTTTGAAACAACGATGGATCCAAACAAAAGGAGTTTGGTAAAAGTGGAAATTGAAGATGCAATAGCGGCAGATAATATATTTACTATGCTTATGGGGGAAGATGTTCCACCAAGAAGAGCATTCATAGAAGATAATGCATTGAATGTTTCATTTTTAGACGCCTAAAAAAATAGAAAATGACAGAACAAAAAAAAGATTTAGTATCTGGGAATATAAGTGATATAATGCAATCGGCATACATTGATTATTCGATGTCGGTTATTGTAAGTAGAGCATTACCAGATGTTAGAGACGGTTTCAAGCCAGTACACAGAAGAGTCCTTTATGCAATGCTAAGAGAAGGGTTATTACACAACAGAGCTTACGATAAATGTGCCGGTGTTGTTGGTGAAGTTTTGAAGAATTATCATCCACATGGAGACAGTTCGGTGTACGATACACTCGTTAGAATGGCACAACCTTGGGTTATGAGATATCCTTTAGTCGATGGACAGGGTAACTTTGGATCTGTAGATGGAGATTCTGCTGCTGCATATAGATATACTGAATGTAAACTGACTAAAATTGCCGAAGAATTATTAAAAGATATTGACGAAGATACTGTAGATTTTGCACCAAATTATAAAGAAAGTTCAACCGAACCTACTGTTTTACCATCATCCCTCCCGTCTCTTTTAATGAACGGATCTTCGGGAATTGCGGTAGGCATGGCTACAAACATTCCTCCCCACAATCTTGGAGAATTAATCGATGCGGTCTGTCTATTAATTGACCAACCCAATTGTACGATCGGTGATATCATGAATATATTGCCTGGACCAGATTTTCCAACAGGAGGGACAATCGCAGGTAAGTCAGGGATTAAATCCTACATGGAAACCGGTAGGGGTATTGTCAGGATGCGAGGCACAATTAAAACAGAAGAATTACCAAACGGAAAACAGCAAATCATCATATCGGAAATTCCCTACAATGCAAATCGGGCTACTTTAGTTACTCGAATCGCAGATCTAGTTAAAGAAAAAGTGTTAGATGGAGTAAGCGACTTGAGGGATGAATCCACTGAACAAACCCGAATAGTTGTAGAGCTTAAACTTGGAGAGATTGAGAGGGTAACAATTAACAAACTATTCAAACTAACAGCATTAGAAAGTAGCTTTGGTGTTATCCTTTTAGCTTTAGATAAAAATAGACCAAGGCAGATGAATATTAAGGAAGCATTAGTTTGTTATGTGGATCATCGAAGGGAGGTAATTTTACGACGTACGCAATTTAGACTACGAAAAGCTGAAGATAGAGCTCATATTTTAGAAGGTTATAAAATAGCACAAGATAATTTAGACGAATTTGTGCGTATAATAAGAGCATCTGCGAATAGACAGGAAGCTAAAATAAATCTAATAAATAAATTTACACTTTCTGATAGACAAGTAAATGCAATTCTTGATCTAAGATTATATCAGTTGACTGGTATGGAGAGGGATAAAATTGAATCTGAATACGAAGAATTAATGGCAATAATATCCGGTTTAAAAGAAATCATCGAAAATGAACATATATTATTGGGCGTAATTAAAGATGAACTACTTGCGTTAAAAGAAACATATGCTGATGATCGGAAATGTACAATTACAGAGTATGAAGGTGATGTTAAAATGGAAGACCTTATTCCTAACGATGGTTGTGTTATCACAATTACTAAAAGTGGCTTCATTAAAAGAACCGGTGTCGAAGAATTTAGATCACAAAACAGAGGCGGCAAAGGTGTAATTGGTAGTGGTCAAAAAGATGAGGATCCAGTTAAAATATTACAAACTTGCAATGCACACGACACTTTAATGTTTTTTATGGAAAATGGTAGGGTTTATGTTGAAAAAGCATATGAAATTCCTGAAGGTAGTCGTATTTCCAAGGGTAGAAATATTATCAACCTACTTGAAATGCAAAAAGGAGAAAAGGTAGCAGCACTTATTTCCGTTGATTCTTTTCAATCTGAAAAATCACTCGTTCTTTGCACAAAAAAAGGAGTGGTTAAAAAAACGAAATTAAGTGCGTATAAAAATCATCGAAAAGGTGGTATTATTGGAATTAATGTTGATGATGATGATTCTGTATTACAAGCGATTAAGACTGAAAACTTAGATCATATATTAATTCTCACCAAAAATGGCAAAGGATTGCGATTTTGTTGCGATCAATTAAGAGATCAAGGCAGGGCAACTAGAGGTGTTCGTGGTATTCGTTTGAAGTCTAACGACTTAGTGGATTCCTGCTTGGTTGTAGATGACTCTAAATTATTGTTAATCGCAGGTCAAAATGGATTGGGAATTCGCACTAAATTTAGTGCATTTTTACCAAACGGAGGCAAACTTGAGGACGGCGATTTAAACGACACAACTCCTAGGAAACGTGGAGGTCAAGGAGTAACTGCAATGAATACGGCAAGAATCATTGGTGCTCTTAGCGTTGATCCAGAGAGTGAAATTCTTATGATTACGAGTAATGGACAGGCTGTACGATGCCCTGTTAACAATGTCAGGGAAACAAGCAGAGGTTCAAAGGGCGTGAAATTGGTTAATTTATCCGGAAATGATAAGCTATCTGCTGTGTCTGAGGTTATAGAATTAGATGAAAATATTGAATCTAATGAAAATATCTCAAAAGAAGTTGATATAAAAAGTCAGTCAATTTCCACAGATTCATTAGATAACCAAAGCACGACGCTTACCTCTGATGATGATACTTTCTCTACTGAACAAACTGATTAATATCAATTTTTTTGAAAATCCTTTTAAAAAGAAAAAAAGCACATAATGAATCATAAAGAGCGTTATGATGTGCAATTTTTTTTTCTTCAATTTTACCAAGTGTAATTTTATTTATGCTTCTTTTTATAAATATATCAGTAAGAGTGCTTAAATCATATGATTTAATATTTGGATAAAGTTTTTGATATAATTTCTTTGTATCAAGCCAGGGACCCCACTCTAAATTTCTTTCTTTATCTAAATCATTTCTGTAAGGCATGTATTTTTTTAACAGATTTTTTTCTATTTGAACATTGTGAGAAACTATTAACTGCGGGTTCGGATGAAAAACTTTCTTTAAAGTTTGCAAGCAATCTAGATATTTGGTGGGTCTATGATCTTCAAATTTTATTATGTTTTCATTTTTCGATATTACAGCACCAATCTCTCTAATTCCATTTTTTAGTGAACCTTCAAAATCAATTGTGATAATCCTCATGATATTTTCTGTATGAGCCTAACTTTTAAAGAATTTACTGATTTTGTAACAGATGTGACGGCAAATACACACGATATAATTACCAATGCATACAAAGCCGATGTCCAAAATTTCAATTATAAAGAGGACCTTACGATTGTTACTGCAATTGATCTGCAAATTGAGCAATTCATTAGAAACCGAATAGTCGAAAGATTTTCTAAGCACAATATAATTGGTGAGGAATTTGAAGATTATATAAATTCAGGAGCGAATTATTGGATAATCGATCCAATAGATGGCACACTAAGTTTCGCAAGAAAAGTACCATTATTTGGCACAATGATTGGGTTTATGGCAAATGATAACCCTTTATACGGATGCTTGCATTTGCCTAAATTAGACAACAAGTTGTTAACCGGAGATAACGAAAATTGCTTTTTAGATGGAAAAAAATTAAAAAGTCCCCCTTTCACATCTTGGAAAGATGCACTAGTTCTCACTACTGATGAAAATAGAGTTTCCAACTCTTCATACAGTGAAAATTGGCAAAAACTTAAAAAGCTTGATGCGACATTTCGAACATGGGGTGATTGTTTTGGTTATTACCTGCTCTGTATCGGTGAGGCGGATTTGATGTTCGATATTGACCTAAAACCATATGATATTCTCCCGCTGTTACCAATATTGTATGGTGCCGGATTATCGGTACTTGATCTATCAGAACACAGAAATTACAGCACAGTTATAGCTTGTAAAAAAGAATTAGAAGACGACATTAAAGAAATGTTTTTGGTCTAGTAATGGAGCGGGCGAAGGGATTCGAACCCTCGACATCCACCTTGGCAAGGTGGTGCTCTACCAACTGAGCTACGCCCGCTTAATGACCACAAACTTAAGTGCTAATTTTATTTGATCAAGCTTTTAATTTTGAGATTATAAACTGCCAATCTGGTTTTGTTTAGATTTACTTTTACTTGACAACATAAGTAATTTTGATAATTTCTTCCTTTTCTTTAAATCATACCCCCCCGCCCATGTAGCTCAGTCGGTAGAGCGCGTCCTTGGTAAGGACGAGGTCGGCGGTTCAAATCCGCTCGTGGGCTCCACATAAATATTCAAACTAGTCAAACAAATGGCCAAAGAACAGTTCCAGCGCACTAAACCTCATGTAAACGTAGGTACCATCGGTCACGTCGATCATGGTAAAACAACACTCACGACTGCTATCCTCCATGCGCAAGCAAGGCAGGGTCTTGCTGAAGTGAAGAGTTATGCAGATATTGCAAAGGGAGGTACTGTTAGAGATGCTTCAAAGATTGTTACAATCGCTGTTTCACATGTTGAGTACGAATCTGAAAGCCGTCATTATGCTCACGTTGATTGCCCAGGTCACGCAGATTTTGTAAAGAACATGATTACTGGTGCTGCTCAAATGGATGGCGCCATACTTGTAGTTGATGCAACAACTGGACCCATGCCTCAAACTCGCGAGCACATTCTACTGGCTAGACAAGTCGATGTTCCCAACTTAGTCGTATTCCTCAATAAATGCGATCTTATGTCCGGTGACGATGAGGAATTACTTGAGTTAGTTGATATGGAGATTCGTGATTTACTAAGTAAATATGAATTTGATGGTGATAATGCTCAAATTATTCGTGGATCGGCTACGAAAGCCCTTGAAGACGAAGATAGTGAACTAGGACTAGGTTCGATACAAAAGCTTATGGACGCAATAGATTCTGAGATTGCCGAGCCTGTTCGAGATGTTGATAAGCCTTTATTGATGGCCGTAGAAGATGTATTTACTATAACTGGCCGTGGTACAGTTGCAACTGGCAGAATCGAAAGAGGAATTATAAAAGTAGGCGAAGAAGTAGAGATTGTTGGGTTGGGTGAATCCCGCAAAACAACTTGTACTGGTGTTGAAATGTTTCGTAAGGAATTAGGCGAAGGCCAAGCAGGTGACAATGTAGGTATTTTACTAAGGGGAATCGAAAAGGCTGACATTCAAAGAGGTCATGTGATTGCTGCACCAGGTAGTATTAATCCACACACAAAAGCAAAAGCACAAATTTATGTTTTAAACAAAGAAGAAGGCGGTAGGCATACTCCTTTCTTTAAAGGTTATCGACCACAGTTCTTTTTTGGAACTGCTGATGTTACTGGTATTGTTAACTTACCAGAAGGTGTTGAAATGGTTATGCCAGGAGACAACTTGGGAGTTGAGATTGAGCTGCAAAAATCAATTGCTATGGAAGCTGGCCAAAGATTTGCAATCCGTGAAGGCGGAAAAACTATCGGAGCTGGTAACATTACTGAAATTTCATAACCGCTTATTCGACTCTAAGCACACCTAATTAACTTTTGGGGAGAATAGCTCAATTGGTAGAGCACCGGTCTCCAAAACCGTAGGCTGTGGGTTCGAGTCCCTCTTCTCCCGCCACCTCATATTTAATAATTAAGTTGAATCCATTCTCTAAAGTAAGAACATTCTACAAAGAAACAATTGCTGAATTAGGAAAAGCTAGTTGGCCCACAATCAGCGAGTTGCGAGAATCCACAATTGTTGTAGTAATTGGTGTAATCATCTTAGGATGTTTTATATCAGTTTCGGATTTTTCGCTTTCAAATTGGGTCGAATATATCACTCAGATTCTAAGAAAAAGTTAACTTTATGAGCACAACGATGTCTAAAAGTATGAGATGGTATGCAGTTCAATGTTTATCTAACCATGAAGATAAGGTTCGACGCTATTTGGTAAAATATAAAGAAGAAGATGAGAATTTCGCCAAAAACCTTAACGAAATATTAGTTCCAATCGAAACTGTTTCAGAAGTTAAAAATGGAAAAAAACGGCAAAGAGATAGAAAGTTTTATCCAGGTTATGTTTTTGTCGAAATGAATCTTTATGATGACCAGGGAACTTTAATGAAAGAACCTTGGTACAAAGTTAAGGATACGGATGGAGTGATTAATTTTATTGGGAAAGAATCCCCTACCCCATTAAGGGAAGATGAAATTGCTCGAATTCTTAATCAAGTAGATGAAGCTAAAGGGAAAGAAGTACCTAAAGTACAATTTTCAATTGGGGAAGTTGTTAAGATACTTGATGGACCTTTTCTTAATCTTACTGGTGAGATTGAGGAAATCGATGCAGAAAAAGGCAGTTTAAAAGTCTCCGTTTCCATCTTCGGTCGATTCACACCAGTTGAACTAGAATTTTGGCAAGTAGAAAAAGCCGATCAAGAATAATTAAAAATGTCTAAAAAAGCTGTTGGTCTTATTAAGTTACAATTACCTGCTGGAGCAGCAAACCCTGCTCCCCCAGTCGGTCCTGCTCTAGGTGCACAGGGAGTCAATATAATGGGTTTTTGTAAGGAATTTAACGCCAAGACGAAAGATCAAGCAGGAATGATCTTACCGGTTGTCATAACCGTATACGCTGATAAGTCTTTCAGTTTCATTCTAAAATCTCCTCCAGCATCAGTTTTGCTAAAAAAAGCAGCTGGTTTAGCAAAGGGCTCGGGTGTTCCCAATCGAGACAAAGTTGGTTCTGTAACCAAAAATCAAATTAAGGAAATTGTTAAAACAAAACAAAATGATTTGAATGCTAGCAATGAGGATGCTGCTTGTAGAATAATCGAAGGAACTGCCAGAAGTATGGGCATTGAAGTCTCAAATTAAATTTTTATTATGATTGCACGTAGCAAAAAGTACCGTAAGTCCATAGAAAGTATATCCTCTACCGATCCTAAATCACTTTCGGATGCGTTGGAACAGCTTTCCAATTTTGAGAAGGTCAAATTTGATGAAACAATAGAGGTTTCATGTGCATTAGGTGTCGATCCGAAGCAAAGTTCACATGCCGTTAGGGGAACAGTGAATCTACCCCATGGTAGTGGAAAAGAAGTTCGAGTCATAGTTTTTACAGATAACCCAGACGAGGCGAAAGCAGCCGGTGCAGACTATGCTGGATTAGACGATTTGATTAAAAAAGTAAAAGATGGATGGATGGATTTCGATGTTGCACTTTCAACTACTGATGCAATGAAAAGTGTCAGGGCTATCGCTCGTGTTTTGGGCCCTCGAGGTTTAATGCCTACACCCAAGTCTGGCACAGTAACTGACAATGTCTCCGAATCAATTACTGCGGTTAAGGCTGGGCGAGTCGAATTTAAAATGGACAAAACAGGTGCACTTTCTGTGGTAGTTGGAAAACGCTCATTTACCAAAACTCAATTGGAAGAAAACACAAGCGCAGCACTGGAAGCGGTAACAGCATCTCGACCAGACGGATTTAAAGGCAAATTTGTGAAGACTGTATTTCTAAGTAGCACAATGAGTCCTAGCGTTCAGCTTAACACAAGTTTACTAAATCTATCTTAATTTAAACATGAGACCTGAAAAAACATATCTTGTTAACGAAGCAAAAGACTATTTGTCTCAGTCAAATTATTTTTTTCTGACTGACTATAAAGGAATTAATTCAGAGGAAACCTCAGTTCTAAGAAAATCACTTTCTGAGAGAGGAGCCGAATTTCATGTTGTCAAGAACAGTTCCCTTTCCATTGCAGCCAAAGAAAAAAATCTTTCAGAATTGACTGAACATTTAATTGGTCATACAGCAATTGTCGTTGGCGGTGATGATCCTTCTGGTGTCGCTAAAGCTCTTTCTGATTATCACAAAGATACAAAAAAAGTTGCTGTGAAAGCAGGAGCTTTAGGAGATAATGTATTAACAGCTAGTCAAGTTCAACAACTTTCAAATTTACCTAACTTGGAAACTCTTCAATCCCA
Source organism: Opitutales bacterium (assembly GCA_965660725.1). GTDB lineage: Bacteria > Verrucomicrobiota > Verrucomicrobiia > Opitutales > Seribacteraceae > Seribacter. Next base: position 45,659 of record CBFIBI010000005.1, on the reverse strand, counting down.
ACTCTTATCCCTTTTTAATACACCAGCAACTCAAATGGTTTCGGTTCTTAGTGCAACACCACGTTCAATGGTAACAGTATTGAAAGCCAAAGCCGATCAATCTTAAATTTCTATTTCCGGATACTCGTTCCGTAATTACTAAATATTAACCACCCACCTAGAAGAAATTAGGGGTCACCCTTAAACACCTATAGGTACTAATCATATTCAGGACAGGAGGTATAAATAATCATGTCAGACCTAACAAAAGACCAAGTAGTTGAATGGCTTAGCGGCCAATCAGTAATTGAGATTTCAGATCTCGTAAAAGAACTCGAAGAGAAGTGGGGCGTCAGTGCTGCTGCTCCAGCGGCAGTTGCAGTTGCCGCACCAGCAGGAGGAGGTGATGCAGGAGGAGGTGCAGCCGAAGCTAAAACCGAATTTGATGTCATTCTCTCTGAGTTCGGAGGTAATAAAATAGCTGTAATCAAAGAAGTTCGAGCAATTACCGGGCTAGGCTTGAAGGAAGCCAAAGAACTTGTGGAAGGTGCACCGAAACCTGTAAAGGAAGGCGTATCTAAAGATGAGGCAGATGAAGTTGCCAAAAAACTGGAAGCAGCAGGTGCCAAAGTAGAAGTTAAATAATGCATTTATATCTCTTCCTTTAGCCTTTCAAAGCCGTATGATTGCGAGAGCAATCTGCGGCTTTTTTTGTTCTCTTCAATACCCAATAGTCACTTTCAAATATTATGAACACAGAAATTCGTAAAAATTTCGGTAAATTAACTGAAGCCATTGAGCCACCCAATTTGCTACAAAATCAAGTAGACTCATTTCTTGATTTCCTTCAAAGAGATGTTCCTTCTACACATAGAAAGAAGGCTGGACTAGAAGCTGTGTTTAGGGAGGTTTTTCCAATAATAAGCTATGATGAAAAATCTCGCTTAGAATATGTTAGCTACACTATAGGTGAGTCAAAATTAACTGAGATGGACTGCATAGATCAAAACTGTACTTATGCAGCACCGTTACAAGTCAAACTAAGACTGCGACTTGAGGTTGATGGACAGAGTAAACCATTTTACAGTGAAGAGGAAATCTTCATGGGTGAATTACCTATTGTAACTGAACGTGGGTCTTTCATTATTAATGGTGCTGAACGTGTAGTTGTAAGCCAGTTGCATAGATCTCCAGGCGTCAGCTTTGAAGAATCAGTTCATACAAGTGGGAAAACTTTACACGGCTTTCGTATTATTCCGGATCGTGGTACTTGGATTGAAGCTCAATTTGATCAACATGACTTACTTTATGTTTATCTAGATAGAAGAAGAAGAAGAAGAAAGTTTTTGATTACAACTTTTTTACGAGCACTCTTGGATTCCGAGGCAGATATAGAAAAAGATTCTGATCAGAAGATCATTGAATTATTTTATGACATTGAAACTTTATCAATCGATACACTCTTGAAAAAAGATAATGTGTCGAATTATGTTCTCGTTGAACCAATGTTTGATCGCACAAAAGGTGCCGTTTTGGCTAAAGCTTTCGAACCTCTTACTAAAACTTATTTACGATCTTTTCAAAAGGCAGGTGAAACACAACTTCGAGCAATTGATACATCTGTAGATGAAGGTGCAATAATTAGATGCCTGAAGAAAGACACAACCAAGAATAAAGACGAAGCACTTAAGGAAATTTACAAGAAATTACGGCCTGGTGAACCACCAGACAGTGCAAATGCCGAAGCTTTGATAAAACGATTATTTCTAGATTCCAAAAGATATGATTTGGCCAAAGTCGGTCGTCATATGCTTAATTTAAAACTTAATTTAGATACTCCATTAGAAGTAAGAATTACAACGGTAGAAGACCTTGTTGCAGCTACACGAAAATTAACCGATTTCAAAAGGGGCAAGTCAAACGAGGAGAAAGCTCGGGAAGATGCCGGTAAGTTTTTTGATATGGGAATAGACGATATCGATCACCTCGGTAACCGACGCGTACGAACAGTTGGTGAGTTGTTGGCAAATGTTTGCCGAAGCGGATTGTCTCGTACTGAGAGAGTAGTACGTGAAAGAATGACACTTTATGATCAGGGTGTTGAATCTCTTTCTCCCGGAAAACTCATCAACCCAAAAGCATTAACAACTGTGGTTAGGGATTTCTTCGCTAGGAGCCAATTGAGTCAATTTAAAGACCAAATTAATCCACTAGCCGAAATGACTCATAAGCGTCGATTGTCAGCATTGGGACCTGGTGGGCTTAATAGGGAAAGAGCTGGTTTTGAGGTTCGCGATGTTCATCCAACTCATTACGGGAGGATTTGTCCCATTGAAACTCCTGAAGGTCCTAATATTGGCTTGATTAATACATTATCAACATATGCTAAAATTGATGAGTTTGGTTTTCTTCAATCTCCATACCATCCTGTTAGTAATGGGGTTGTTGATAAAAACCCGAAGAATGTAAAATACCTAAATGCTTTTGAAGAGGAAAGGTACACAATTGCACAAGCAAATACAGAAATCGACCCTAAAACAAGCAAGCTCGTAGGAAGAGTAACCTGTCGATATCGAGATCAGGTTAGTGAGTATGATGCTAAGGAAGTTGAATTTATGGATGTTTCTCCAAAACAAGTGGTATCTGTGGCAGCAGGGCTTATTCCTTTCCTTGAGCATGATGATGCAAATAGAGCCTTAATGGGTGCAAACATGCAACGTCAAGCAGTTCCACTTCTTCAATCAGATTCCCCACTTGTAGGAACTGGTATTGAAAAGAAAGTGGCTGAAGATTCTAAAACAGTTACGGTTTCAGAATCAGAAGGAATTGTTGCCCTAGCAGATGGTAAAAGAATTGTCGTAACAGATGATGGCAACCTTCCGCCCCGTTTTCTTAAAGAACCTAGAAGCGATCATAAAAGAGGAATCTATTGCTATGACCTTAGAAAATTTCTTCGTTCCAATGCTGGAACATGTTTCAATCAAAAACCTATCGTTAGGAAAGGTGACAAAGTTAAGGTTGGACAGGCATTGGCAGATGGTGCATGTACTGATCAAGGGGAGTTAGCAATCGGAAGAAATATCCTTGTGGCATTTATGCCTTGGAAAGGATACAATTTTGAAGATGCCATTTTAATATCTGAGAAAATGATTAAGGATGATATTTACACATCCATTCATATCGAAGAATTTGAAGTAACCGCAAGAGATACTAAACTTGGGCCCGAAGAAATAACGAGAGATATACCTAATGCCGGAGAGGAAGCTTTAAGAAACCTCGACCATCTGGGCGTTGTTCGGATTGGTGCTGAAGTTAGACCTGGAGATATTTTGGTTGGGAAAATTACACCAAAAAGTGAAACAGATCTAGCACCTGAGGAAAAATTACTGAGAGCAATATTCGGCGAGAAAGCAGCGGATGTCAAAGATAGTTCTCTTAAAGTTCCTTCTGGCACTCAAGGAATTGTCATGGACATCAAGGTATCGAGCCGAACTGATGCAGAGCAGGAAAAGCTTTCGCCATCTGATCTCCGTCGCCAAATGAAACAAATCAAGGAAGATTACCGTAATCAATCTGACGACTTACGCTCGCAACTTACTGAGTCTCTATCCAATATTCTTTTGGGAGAGAAGATTCCTCTTAATGTTACTAATTCAGAAACTGGTGACATTATCATCCCTTCCAACAGAAAAATTACCAAGACATTACTGAGGAGATTATCTTCTGTTCATCGTTACATTGATATACCTCCCTCCCCTGTACGTATTAAAGTTTTCGAAATTATCGAGAGTTACGAATCTAAATTTAATGATCTTGAAGACGATCGTGATCGTAAAATCGAATCTATAGAACAAGGAGATTCAATTGATCAGGGTGCAATCAAGAATGTTCGTGTATTTGTCGCTAAAAAACAAAAAATGCGCGTAGGTGATAAAATGGCCGGACGACATGGAAATAAAGGAGTTGTCGCAAAGATAGTAGCTGAAGAAGATATGCCATTTTTGCCAGACGGAACGCCTATTGAAATTTGTTTAAATCCATTGGGGGTTCCAAGTCGAATGAATGTCGGACAGGTTTTGGAAACTCACCTTGGTTGGGCTTGTAATAAACTTGGATTCAAGGTAGCGACTCCAATATTTGATGGCATTTCTGAAACAAGAATAAAAGATTATCTAAAGGAGGCAGAATTACCCGAAACAGGAAAGTCTACTTTATATGATGGTTGTACCGGAGAGCCTTTTTATCAGAAAATAGTTGTTGGCTACATGTACATGTTGAAACTTAACCATTTAGTTTCGAGTAAAATTCATGCTCGTGCAGTTGGTCCATACAGTTTAATTACTCAACAACCGCTTGGCGGCAAAGCCCAATACGGAGGACAAAGATTTGGAGAAATGGAAGTTTGGGCATTAGAGGCATATGGTGCCGCATACACTTTGCAAGAAATTTTAACTGTAAAGTCTGATGATGTTTCTGGTCGCACAAAGATCTACGAATCCTTGGTAAAAGGGGATAATTCTTTACAGGCAGGAACCCCACAATCTTTCAATGTTCTTATGAAGGAAATGCAGAGTCTCTGCCTTGATATAAGGGTGCTTGGAGAAGACGCCCTATAAGTTAACTTAATAACCACGTAAAAAATTTAAATTATGAGCGTTGAAGCAGTGAACGAAGCACTCGGAGTAGAAGTTGGACCAATGGATAAAGTTTCCATCACAGTTGCGTCCCCAGATGTAATTAGGTCTTGGTCTAAGGGTGAAGTCAAGAATCCCGAAACAATAAATTACAGAACATTTAAACCTGAACCTGGGGGGCTATTTTGCCAAAAAATCTTTGGCCCAGTTCGTGATTACGAATGTGCATGCGGTAAATACAAAAGAATAAAATATAAGGGTGTTGTATGTGATCGCTGTGGGGTGGAGGTTACTGTTTCTCGTGTTAGAAGAGACCGTATGGGACATATCGAATTAGCCGTTCCAGTTTCCCACATATGGTTTTTAAAAAGTATGCCAAGTCGCCTTGGTCTTTTGCTTAATATGACTGCGAAAAGTTTAGAGCGAGTTCTTTATTATGAGCAGTATATGGTTACAGATCCCGGAAATACTCCTCTCGAGGAAAAACAATTGCTATCAGATAAAGAATTCCGTGAGGCACAGGATGAATTTGGTGATGAATTTGAAGCAAAAATGGGCGCAGAAGCAGTTCGAGATGTTCTTGGTAGAATAAACCTAGAAGACGAACTGGAAGATTTGTACGATCAAATGCACGATACCAAATCGAAACAAATAAAAAAGAAGTTAGCCAGTCGACTTAAGGTTACTCAAGGGTTTATTCATTCAGGAGCTTCTCCAGAATGGATGGTTTTGGACAGTATTCCCGTGATACCACCAGATTTACGACCTCTTGTGCCACTTGAAGGTGGAAGATTTGCTACCAGTGATTTGAATGATCTTTATCGCAGGGTTATAAACAGAAATAATAGGTTAAAAAATCTTCTACAACTTAAAACTCCAGATGTTATTATTCATAATGAAAAAAGGATGTTGCAGGAAGCTGTAGATGCCCTATTCGACAATGGAAGGCACGGAAGAGCAATAACAGGTTCGGGAAATCGTGCTCTCAAGTCATTAAGCGATATGCTTAAGGGCAAGCAGGGTAGATTTCGTCAAAATCTATTAGGTAAGCGAGTAGATTATTCTGGTCGTTCTGTTATCGTTATTGGCCCTGAGCTTAAACTTCATCAATGTGGTTTACCTAAGAAAATGGCACTTATTCTTTTTGAACCTTTTATAATCAGGAGACTAAAAGAATTAGGTTTTGTTCATACTGTTCGAGGTGCCAGAAAAATGATCGAAAGCCGTTCACCAGAGGTTTGGGATATTTTGGAAGAGGTAACCAAAGGGCATCCGGTTTTACTAAATCGTGCTCCTACTTTACACCGTCTGTCCATTCAGGCTTTTGAGCCCGTTCTTATTGAAGGAAATGCCATTCGAGTACACCCATTAGTTTGTACAGCTTATAACGCGGATTTTGACGGTGATCAGATGGCTGTACATGTACCTTTGTCCGTCGAAGCAATTATGGAAGCAAAGCTTTTAATGATGGCTACTCATAACATCTTTTCTCCTTCCAGTGGAAAACCGATACTTACTCCGTCTCAAGATATCGTTCTTGGATCATATTTTTTGACCATGGATCCCAAGAAAGAAGTTAAAGATGATGATAAACTTCCTCTTATCGGCTGTTTAGAAGAAGCTTTGAGTGCCATGCATGAGGGCGTTTTAAATCTTCATGATTGGATTGATATGAAAAATCCAGATAAGGGGAAAGACACTTTATTTGGAATTTCTAAAAAAAGTGTAGTTAGAACGACTGTTGGTCGGGTTCTGTTTAATACTATTTGGCCTGAGGAATTAGGTTTTTTTAATCAACCTGCTTTGAAGGGAGATTTGGGAAATCTTATTTTAGAGACATTTCGTATGCGAGGGAACGAAGAGACAATTGAATCTTTGGATCGGCTCAAGGAAATGGGATTTGACATGGCAACTAAAGCAGGAATTTCAATCGGAATATTTGATATGATCATTCCGCCAGAAAAGGAACAAAGAATTGCTGTGGCCCGAAAAGAAATTGATAAAATTGAAGATCAATTTAAAAAAGGAATTATTACTCGAGGTGAACGTCACAATAAAATTATTGATGTTTGGACGACTGCCACAGATGATATTGCCAAAGAAGTATTTACCTGCCTAAACGAAAACCTAGGAAAGGATACGATAAATCCAGTTTATTTAATGATGGATTCTGGAGCCCGGGGCAATCGCCAACAGGTTCGTCAACTTTGCGGAATGCGTGGTTTGATGGCGAAACCTTCTGGTGAAATTATTGAACAGCCAATCCTTGCTTCATTCAGGGAAGGATTGTCTGTATTGGAATATTTCATGTCCACTCATGGTGCCCGCAAAGGTCTTGCAGATACTGCACTAAAAACAGCTGATGCAGGTTATCTTACACGAAAATTGTGTGATGTTGCAATGGACTGTATCATTGTTTGTGATGATGATTCTCGCAGGGATGGTGTTGTTAAAAAAGCAATCATGGAGGGTGACAATGAAGTCGTTCCTCTTAGGGATAGAATTATCGGAAGGTATTCGACTGACGATATTTTTAACCCTTCCAACCCTACTGAAGTTATCATTAAGTCAGGTTCTTTAATTACAGAGGAGCTTGCTTCTGAAATCGATGCATTTGGAATTACCAGAGTACGAGTGATGTCTCCTTTATCTAGTCGCATCAAGAATGGCTTGACTGCTTTGGAATATGGAATTGATCCGTCCACTAATAGTTTAGTTAAGCAGGGATCTTCTGTTGGTATTATTGCAGCTCAATCTATCGGTGAACCAGGCACTCAGTTAACAATGAGAACTTTTCACATTGGTGGTATTGCAAGTGCTGGTCGCGAAGATCCTGTTATTAATATTAGAAAATCAGGAAAATTAAGATTTAAGGGGCTGAGATTGGTTACTCTTGCTAATGGGCAGCAGGTTACTCTGAACAAAACTGGATCAATCCAAGTACTTGATGAAGATGATAGAATTTTAGATGACTATCCAATTCCTGCTGGTGCTTTACTCCATTTTAAAGATGAGGACAAGGTAGAAGATGAAGCTTTGTTGGCTCAATGGGACCCCTACAATATTCCAATTCTCTCTGAGAAAAAAGGAGTTATTTCTTTTGAGGATATGCTCCCCGGTGTAACGACTAAAGTTGAAAGAGATGCCTCTGGTGGTCGTTCCATGGTTGTTATTGAGCATAAGGAAGATTTAAATCCGCAGGTAATTGTCAAAGATTCAAGCGGCAATCCAATTGCAACTTATTCAGTTCCTACAGGTGCTCAAGTTGCAGTAGATGAAGGTACGCGAATTGATGCTGGTTCAATTATTGCAAAGACTCCAAGGCAGGCCTCTAAGACTCAAGATATAACGGGTGGGCTTCCTAGAGTTGCTGAGTTATTTGAGGCAAGGCGCCCCAAAGAGGGTAATGTCGGTCAAATGGCAAAAATTGATGGAATTGTTTCTGAAGCGGGAACATTAAGATCTAAAAAACGCTTACTTGTGACAAATGAGGAATCTGGGCAGGTAGAGGAACATTTAATTCCCCACGGTAAGCATGTTCTTGTTCAGCCTGGCGATTACGCACAAAAAGGGCAATTAATCACTGAAGGAGCTAAAGATCCCCATGAAATTTTAGAGATATTAGGACCCTCAGCTGTTCAGGAATACCTTATTGAAGAAATTCAAAAAGTTTATCGCCTTCAAGGTGTTACTATTAACGATAAACACCTTGAAGTAATCATATCCAGAATGTTATTCAAGATAAGGATTACTGATCCTGGTGATACAGAATTTTTCTGGGGTGATCAAGTTGATAGATTTGCCTTTATGGATTCTAATGAGATTATAGCAGAAAAAGGTGGAAAGCCTGCAGAAGGTGAGCCAATTTTATTGGGTATCACAAAAGCATCGCTTGAAACAGATAGCTTTATTTCTGCTGCATCATTTCAAGAAACCACAAGAGTTCTTACTAATGCCGCAACATTGGGCAAAGTTGATTCCCTTAAGGGTTTCAAAGAGAATGTTATAATGGGGCATTTGATTCCTGCTGGTACAGGTTTACCAAAATGGAGAAGGTTAAAGATTGATACATTGGGTTCAGCCAAGGCTGAGGATAAAATTGCCTAAATATTTTTTAACAATAATAAATAATTCTTGAGATTTTTTAAAAAACTGTTATGTTCATCACTTTTCTTTAATTTTCTACTCCATGCCCACAATAAATCAACTAGTTCGTAAAGGTCGTCGCCTGCAAAAAGCAAAGACGAAATCCCCAGCTTTAAAGGCTTGCCCTTTTCGTAGAGGTGTTTGTGTTCAAGTCACTACCAGAACACCCAAAAAGCCAAATTCTGCAATCAGGAAGGTAGCTAAAGTTCGTCTTACTACTGGGCATGAAGTCATTGCTTATATTCCCGATGAAGGTCACAATCTTCAAGAGCACAGTATTGTATTGCTTCGTGGAGGTAGAGTTAAAGACTTAAATGGTGTCCGTTACCACATTGTTCGTGGAACACTCGATTGTCAGGGTGTAGAAAAACGCAGACGCAGTCGTTCTAAATACGGCGTCAAGCGTCCTAAAAAATAATTTTGTTATGTCACGTAGACGAAAAGCGACCAAAAGACCAACTATGCCAGATCCCAGACATGGCAGTCCACTTATTAGTACTCTTGTAAATGCCGTTATGTTGAGTGGAAAAAAAGCATTAGCTCAAAGAATTGTTTACAGTGCGATTGAGAAAATGGCAGAGAAACTCGAAAAAGGAAATCCTATTGATTTAGTTCTTGGAGCTTTGGAAAATATTCGTCCAAAGATCGAAGTTAAAAGTAGGCGAGTAGGTGGTGCAACCTATCAGGTTCCGATTGAAGTGCCTTTTGAGCGTCAACAAAGTTTGGCCTTTCGTTGGGTTGTTAAAGCTGCTACTGCAAGAAAAGGTTCACCCATGGCGGATTCTTTAGCCACCGAGTTAATTGATGCTTACAATAATACTGGTTCAGTTGTTAAAAAGCGTGAGGAAACTCACAAAATGGCTCAAGCAAATCGTGCATTTGCACATCTTCGCTGGTAGTAAATTTTAGAAATGAGCGAAAAAGATAATTTTTCATCTGCCAATTCGGCTGATCGCCCTACTGTTCTTGAACATACTCGTAATATTGGAATTGCGGCACACATTGACGCAGGTAAAACTACATGTACTGAACGGGTATTATTTTATTCCGGAGTGGTTCATAAAATAGGCGAAGTTCACGACGGAGGTGCGACTACTGATTGGATGGAGCAGGAGCGCGAGCGTGGTATAACTATTACTTCTGCTGCAATTTCTTGTGGTTGGACAACTTCAGATGGCCCGTTTAGCGAAATCCCTCATCGCATCAATATTATTGACACGCCTGGCCATGTTGATTTCACGGCAGAAGTCGAAAGATCATTGCGAGTGTTGGATGGTGCTGTTGGAGTTTTTACTTCAGTTGAAGGAGTACAACCTCAATCTGAAACCGTTTGGAGGCAGATGGACAAATACAATGTTCCTCGCCTTGGCTTTATAAACAAAATGGACCGAATGGGATCGGACTTTCTAGCCGCGGTTGGAACTATGAGGGACAAATTGGGGGCCAATGCCCACCCTCTCTTTCTTGCTATAGGAGCAGAAGAAAACTTTCGTGGCTTAGTAGATTTAGTTAAAATGGTAGCTTACATCTATGACGAATCTGACGAGTCGGGAGTTCGATTTACCGTTGAGGAAATCCCAACCGAAATAGTTGATCAAGCAGCCGAATATCGAGAATCGCTACTTGAAGCAGTATCTGATTTTGATGATGAGATAGCGAACAAATATCTCGAAGGTGAAGAGATAACCGAAAATGAGTTTAAGTTAGGTATTCGAAAGGCAACTTTATCTTTGAAATTCATTGGTGTCATCCCCGGTAGTGCATTTAAGAATAAAGGTGTTCAAATGTTGATGGATGCAGTAGTTGACTATCTACCCGGCCCTCTAGATCTTCCTCCTATGAAGGGCGAAGATTCAGAGGAAAATGCAGTTGAGGTTTCTCCTGACGATAGTGCAAAAGTCGCGGGTTTAGCATTCAAGCTTATGTCTGATCCTTATGTTGGAAAACTTGTTTTTTACAGGATCTATCAAGGAACTTTGAAAAAAGGCTCTAGTTTATACAATCCTCGAACGAGAAAAAGTGAACGTGTTTCTCGTCTTATGGTCATGAAAGCAAATGATCGCGAGGATATTGATGTTGCTTATTCAGGTGACATTTGTGCTCTCATTGGAGTCAAAGATGTCGTAACCGGTGATACATTAGCAGACAAAGATTTAGACCTCAGACTTGAGCCACCCAGTTTTCCTGAGCCGGTCATTTCTATGTCTATCGAGCCTGCTACTAAGGCCGATCAGGAAAAAATGGGAATTGGCCTTCAGCGTTTAGCAGAAGAGGATCCAACTTTTGGTTTATCTACGAACGAAGAGACTGGTCAAACGATTATATCTGGAATGGGTGAACTTCACTTGGATATTATTAGAGACCGTCTCTTTAGAGAGTTCAAAGTTGATGCAAATGCTGGCAAACCACAAATTGCTTACCGGGAAACAATGTTGAGCCCTTCTGAAGGAAATGGTAAATTTATTAGGCAATCTGGTGGTCGCGGTCAATATGGACACGCAGTTATTAAGATGGAACCCTTAGAGAAAGGAAAGGGAGTTGAGTTAGAAAACAAGATTGTTGGTGGTGCTATTCCTAAAGAGTTTATTAAACCTACATTTGACGGTATTAAAGAGGCAGCCTTATCTGGGGTAGTTGCAGGTTACCCTGTAATTGATTTTAAAATTACACTAGTTGATGGTTCGTTTCACGATGTTGACTCATCAGAAATGGCATTCAAGATGGCAGGTATTTTTGCCTTCAAAGATGCCATGAAAAACGCGAGTCCAATCTTACTAGAGCCTATAATGAAGGTTGAAGTATCAACTCCTGAAGAATACCAAGGTGAATTAATGGGCGACTTAAATCGCAGGAGAGGACAAATACAGGGAATGGAAACTAGAGGTAATGCCTGTGTTATTCAAGCGTTTGTTCCATTGGAAAATATGTTTGGATATTCTACAGATATGAGATCACTTTCTTCTGGAAGAGCTGATTATTCAATGACCCCATCCCATTTTGAGCAGGTTCCTCAAAGCCTTGTTCAATCAATCGTAGAGTCTTCTACCAAGGAACCTGCCAGAACCTAATAATAATTTAAATGAACGGACAACGTATACGCATTAAACTTCGCGGATTTGACTACAGGGTCATTGATCAATCATCTGTTGACATTGTTGACACAGCTAAAAGAACTGGTGCACGAGTTGCTGGGCCTATTCCAATGCCTACAAGGATCGAAAGATACACGGTAAATCGCTCACCCCATGTTGATAAAAAATCAATGGATCAATTTGAACTTAGAACACACAAAAGATTAATAGATATAATCGAACCAACTGTGCAAACAGTCGATGAGCTTAAGAAATTAAACTTACCAGCAGGCGTAGAAATCAACATTAACGTTTAAAATTTTATAACACTAAATTTAACCTTTAAAGCAGGTTTCAAATGGGTAAAACCGCCTGCCGCTTAAAGAATGAAACTTGAATTATTAGGAAAAAAACTTGGCATGAGCCAAGTATATGACGACGACAACAACCTTGTCCCTGTAACTATTGTAGAGGCCGGTCCCTGCCCAGTTTTGCAAGTAAAGTCAGAAGAAAAAGATGGATATTCTTCAATACAGATAGGCTACAATCCGAGCGGTAAATCTCCAAATAAAATTAATTCCTGCAAAAAAGGTCATGCTAAAAAAGCTGGCGTAGATGCACAGCAAATTTCTAAGGAAATTCGCTTATCATCAGAACATGAGTTTGAACAGGGCAATATATTAACTGTAGAGAGCTTTAAGGATGTTAAGGTAGTAGATGTTATTTCAAAGACCAAAGGAAAGGGATTTCAGGGCGTTGTAAAAAGATGGAATTTCGCCGGAGGCCCAGCATCTCACGGATCGATGTTTCATAGAAGAGGTGGCTCTTACGGATTGTGTCAATGGCCTGGCAGAATATTTAAGAATAAGAAGATGCCTGGTCACATGGGTGATGTTAGTCGTACTACCCAAAATTTACAGGTTGTGAGAGTAATTCCAGAAAAGAATATTCTAATGATCAAGGGTAGCATACCTGGACACAAGGGTGGCATAGTTACTTTGCGTGTAGCTAAAAAAGCTAAACTTTCTAACTAATTTACCGCAATGAAATTTAAGTTATTTAATTCTGATGGCTCATCCAATGGCGAGAAGGATGTTAAAGAGTTTCCTTCCCTTGAAGATGGAAAAGGAATCGATGCACTTAGGCAGGTTATTATAGCTGTACACGCCAACCGAAGACAGGGCAATGCATCTACTAAGGTAAGGTCTGAGGTCCGAGGTTCAGGCAAAAAGATTTATCGTCAGAAAGGTCTTGGAGTTGGTCGTGCTGGTGATAAAAAAGCAATTCAAAGAAGAGGGGGCGGAGTTATTTTTGGTCCAAGGCCGAGATCTTATTCACAAAAGCTCAATAAAAAACTAAAAAAATTAGCTATGGAAAGAGCATTACTTGACCAAGCTCATTCTGATAATATCTGTTTGATAGATAACTGGACTGTAAGTGAACCTAAAACACAAATCTTTAAGTCTTTGGTTACCAGTATCGCACCCTCTTCCAGAAAAGTTCTAGCAATTGGTGATTCTTTTGATGACAACTTTGTTTTAGCAGCAAGAAATTTTCCATCTGCAAGATTGGGCAGAGCACAAGATCTAAGCCCCTTAGATATAGTACAATCGGATCAAATTATAATTAGCTTGAAGGGTCTTGATGTTCTTTTAGCAAAATTTGGTGTCACGGAGACAAAATAATGAAAGAATCAGTATCCATAATAAATGAGGCACTCTTGACAGAAAAAGCTACCATGCTTTCAGCTAATCTGAATAAGTATGTTTTTTCTGTATCTAAAACAGCAAGTAAATCTAATATTAAAGATGCTGTTGAACAAACATTCAATGTTAGTGTTTTAAAAGTAAACACCTTGAATGTAAAACCAAAGTCAAAGAGAGATCGTACCCGTCGTAACAAACTAGGTTTTAAGAGTGGAATGAAGAAAGCAATAGTCACACTTAAATCCGGAGACAGTATTGATCTTGCATAGGAGTATTTGTCATGCCAATTTTACAACAAAAACCAGTTACGCCATCAGGAAGATTTTTTCTTAAAAACAAGGTCGATCTAGATAAGAAAAGGCCAGAGCGTTCACTTACTAAAGGAGTCCATCGAAAAAAAGGAAGAAATTCGTATGGTAGAATAACTTCGAGAAGGCGTGGCGGTGGACATAAAAGACTTTACAGGCAGATTGATTTTAGAAGATCAAAACTCGATATGGATGCCAAAGTAATAGCTCTTGAGTATGATCCAAATCGTACTGCACACTTAGCCTTACTTGAATATTCTGATGGAGAGAAATCTTATATTCTTGCTCCATCATCCGTCGATGTTGGCGATACTCTGCTAAGTTCAAATAATAAAATTGATTTCAAACCGGGTAACGCACTTCCGTTAAATCTGATACCACTTGGAACTAAAGTACATTGCGTCGAAATGCTTCCTAATGCTGGTGCAAAACTTGCACGTTCAGCAGGTTGTGGAGTTCGTTTAATTTCGGTTGATGGAGATCATGCATCTTTGAAAATGCCAAGCGGAGAAATTAGGCTTGTTAAGGAAACCTGTCGTGCAACTATAGGGTCAGTAGGTAATACTAGTCATCAAAAGGCAACTATTGGTAAGGCCGGTAGAAATAGATGGAAAGGTCGCAGGCCCAGGGTACGTGGAGTTGCAATGAATCCTGTAGACCATCCAATGGGTGGAGGGGAAGGAAGAACATCAGGGGGTGGCCACCCAAGTTCCCCATGGGGGCAATTATCAAAGGGTTTTCCAACCAGAAAAAAATCAAAACCTTCTAATTCACAAATTTTGGTAAGGCGCAACGGTAGGAGGGTTAAATAAATATTTGTTATGACAAGATCTATTAAAAAAGGGTTTTTTGTAGAACCTAGTTTGATGAAAAGAGTTATTATCGCACAACAAGCCGGTGATCGCAAACCAATCAAGACTTGGTCTAGAAAGTCGACTATTACTCCGGATTTCGTTGGTCTTAATTTTACCGTGCACAACGGAAAAAGTTTTTTACCTGTATATGTAACTGAAAATATGGTTGGTCACAAATTGGGAGAATTCTCTGCAACCCGATCTTTCAAATCGCACAATCCTCACACTCAGAAGTAATGTTATGGAAATAAAATCTTACTCGAAATACATGAGAATCTCTCCCAAGAAGGCAAGGGAGGTTGCCCGTATTCTTCCAGGAAAAAGTGCAACTGAGGCAGTTTCTTTACTTAAGTATATTCCTCGAAAGGCAGCTAGACTTCTCGATAAGACCCTGAAGTCTGCCATGGCAAACGCTGAGAATAATGCCAATCTTAATGCAGATGATTTATTTATCCGTGAAGCAATTGTTGAGGAAGGTCCTGCTCTCAAAAGATTTAGGCCATGTGCTCGTGGTTCTTCACATCCTTACAAAAAGCGTATGAGTCATTTACGCATTATCTTAACCGACGAAGCTTAATTATATTATGGGACAGAAAGTAAATCCGATAGGTTTTCGTCTAGGAGTTAGACGTAATTGGAGTGCAAGGTGGTATGCTAACAAGCATGACTATTCAAAATTTCTCGAGGAAGATAACAAGATTCGAGGGTTTTTGAAGAAGAAATTACGATTTGCTTCAGTTCCTCGTGTCGTTATTGAACGAGCCTCAAGTCGTACACGCGTCACTATATGGACTGCCCGTCCTGGAATCGTCATCGGTCGAAAGGGACAAGAGCTTGATACATTAAGAGATGCACTCAACCGCACAATTAGTAAAGATATTCGACTAGAAATCCAAGAGATTAAAAAACCTGATTTAGTGGCATCGCTTGTAGCAGAAAATGTAGCTTTGCAGTTGGAGCGAAGAATTGCTTTTAGAAGAGCTATGAAAAAAGCAGTTCAAACCACTATGTCCATGGGAGCTGAAGGAATTCGAATTCAATGTGCTGGACGATTGGGCGGTGCTGATATTGCTAGAACCGAACAGGCACGAGAAGGAAGAGTCCCTCTTCACACCCTTAGAGAAAATATTGATTATGGGTTGGTTGAAGCAAATACTGTTTACGGTATCATCGGGATCAAATGTTGGATATGCCTCAAAGACGAAGATAAAATATTTTAATCTAAATAGTTATGCCAAAATTATTACCATCAAGAACCAAGTTCAGAAAAGTTTTTAAAGGTCGAGTACGCGGTACTGCCTCGAAGGGCAATACTGTATCTTTTGGAGAATTTGGTATTCAGTCTTTATCACGCGGCAGAATGACTTCTAATCAAATTGAGGCAGCACGTGTAGCTATCAATCGTCATTTAAAACGGAAAGGAAAAGTCTGGATTAGAGTTTTTCCACATAAGCCGGTTACCAAGAAACCCGCTGAAACCCGTCAAGGAAAAGGTAAGGGGCCTGTTGACCATTGGGTTGCGGTCATTAAACCTGGTCATGTACTTTTTGAGATAGCAGGTTGCTCCTTAACCCTTGCCAGAGAAGCTCTTGGATTGGCTGATGCTAAACTACCCTTTCGTTGTCGCTTAGTGCAGCGTCAGCAGTCTTTTTAAACAAAGTTCAAATGAAAATGTCAGAAATCAAAGATCTATCAGAAGCTGAACTTAGTAAGAAATTCCGAGAATTAGGAGAAGAACTTCTTCAATTGCAAGTTAGGAAGCAAACCGGGCAAGTGGAAAAACCGCATCTCATAAAAAGTATCCGTAGGGACAGAGCGCGTATTCTTACTTCCTTGTCTAAATTAAAATCAGTTTAAATCCCATCCTTATGTCCACTGAAATTCAACGAAATAATCGAAAAGAACTTATAGGACTCGTTCGTTCCACGACTGGAGACAAGTCTGTTAAGGTTGTTTATGAGTACAAAATCCCTCATCCTCTGTACAAGAAAGAAATACGGAGAAAAACAACCGTTCATGTACATGATGAAAAAAATGAAACATCTGTTGGTGATAAGGTTAAAATCATTGCAACTAGACCCCTTAGTAAGTTGAAACGATGGAGAATAGTTGAGGTAATCGAAAAAGCCCCTGTAGCTTAATTTAGTTATGATTCAATTACTTAGTAGATTAGATGTGGCAGATAATACGGGTGCAAAAAAAGTCCGAATGATACGCCGTATAGGCCAAAATAAAAAAACTGCTTCCATTGGTGACATTATTGTATGTCATGTTAAGGAAAGCACTACAGAAGCGTCCGTCAAAAAAGGGACTGTCGTTCGTGCATTGGTTGTGCGTACAAAGACTGCTGTTAGAAGAAGAGATGGCAGTTATCTAAGATTTGATGAGAATGCCTGTGTAATCGTTAATAACGATGGCACTCCTAAAGGTACCCGTATATTTGGTCCTGTTGCCAGAGAATTAAGGCAAAAGTATATGAAAATCATTTCATTAGCACCAGAGGTATTATAAGATGGCAAATAAAATTAAAAAAGGAGATGATGTTGTTGTTATTGCTGGAGACCACAAAGGCAGCAAGGGAAAAATTCTTCAAGTTTTACGTGGTAAAAATCGAGTTCTTGTTGAAGGCGTCAATATGATAAAGAAACATGAAAAGAAAACCCAAGATAATCCACAGGGTGCGATTGTAGAACGGGAGGCTTCGATTCATTTTTCAAATGTTAGAAAAGCTGATAACTCGAACAAAAAGTAATCTATTATAAACTTAATAGTAAAATGAATACACCCGAACTTAAAAAAATTTACTTGAATGAGGTAGTTCCTGCTTTGTTAAAAAGCCAGTCTTATAAAAATGTACACCAAGTTCCTAAGATTGAGAAAGTTGTACTCAATAGCTCTTTCGGCGTTGAGTTAGATAAGAATGGGGTAGAAGAACTCAGAAAGGATATGACCTCACTGTCTGGTCAAGCACCCGTGGTTGTTCGCGCTAAAATGAGTGTTTCGAATTTTAAATTGAGGGAGGGTATGCCCGTTGGTATTAAAGTTACTCTGAGAGGTAATGTGATGTGGGAGTTCTTACTGCGCTTAATTGCTGTAGCATTACCAAATATCAGAGATTTTCGTGGTGTTCCATCAAAGTTAGACGGTTCTGGTAATTATACACTGGGAATCACAGATCATAGTATTTTCCCTGAGATTAATGTTGAGAGACAACGTACAAATACTGGTCTTGATATTTCAATTGTTACCTCTGCTAATTCAGACTCAGAGGGTACTGAATTACTCAAATTACTAGGAATGCCCTTTCGCAAATCCTCATCAGAAACTTCGGATCAAAAAGAAGCAGCTTAAAATTTAAATATCATGGCCAAAAAATCAGTTATACATCGAAATAAAAAACGAGAAAAAATGGTTGCAAAATTTGCAGCGAAAAGGGCTAACCTTAAAAAAATATTGGCTGACCCCAACACATCTGAAGAAGACTTTTACATTGCCCAAGCAAAGTTAACTAAGTTGCCCAAGAATTCGTCATCTGTTCGGTTGGTAAACCGTTGTACTCTGACAGGTCGCCCTCGTGCAACTATCAGGAAATTCGGCTTATCTAGAATTTCATTTCGCGAACTTGCTCTGCAGGGAAAAATACCTGGAGTCATCAAAGCATCTTGGTAATCAAATCATTTAACTATTAAGAATTATGTCCGTTCACGATACAATAGGCGATTTTATAACTGTTATTCGTAATGCAGGTAAGGCAGGTAAGTCTTCTTGTTTTTATCCTCATTCCAACCTTAGGGCAGGTATTGCAGAGATTCTCAAAAACCGTGGTTTTGTTGAGAATTGCGGAGAAGCATCCTCATCTAAAGGACACAAAAATCTAGAAATAACTCTTAAATATGTTGATGGCGAACCCGCCATACGAGGTATTTCACGTGTAAGTACGCCAGGTAGAAGAACTTATTGTGGTTATCGTGACATACCAAGAGTTTTAGGTGGTTTAGGTATCTCTATTCTGAGCACGCCAGGAGGTGTTGTTGATGATAAAACAGCAAGAAAAAACAAACTAGGTGGAGAAATTCTCTGCAGTGTTTGGTAGAAGTTATTAAGACCATGAGTAGAATTGGAAAAGTACCCGTTGAAATACCATCTGGAGTCGATGTTACTATCGATAACCAAAATGTTCATATTAAAGGCCCCAAAGGCGATTTATCAAAAGAATTTTCTACATTAGCTATTATATCAAAAGAAGAGAATTTAATTGTAGTAAAACCGGCAGACAACTCGCGTGCAGCACAAGCAAATTATGGAACCGCAAGGTCCATTATTGCAAATATGGTACAGGGTGTTACATCCCCTTTTAGTAAGGATCTATTGATTGAAGGAGTTGGGTTTAGGGCAACAGTCAAAGGGAATAAATTAGATCTTGAATTAGGCTACTCTCACCCCATTTTACATGATATTCCTGACGGAGTGGTTGTAACTGTCGCAGATAATGTAAAAATTCATGTTGAGGGTGCAGATAAGCAAAAGGTTGGTCAGGTTGCTGCAGAAATAAAAAGTTATTATCCTGTCGAACCATATAAAGGTAAAGGAGTTCGTATCCTAGGTGAATATGTTCGCCGTAAAGAAGGTAAAAAATCTGCTTAATTAAAATGAAACTTTCCAAGAAAAAAGAACTTGCTCAAAAACGTCGCTGGAGAATTCGCAAGAAAATCAACGGATCAGCAGAAAGACCAAGAGTCGCTGTCCGTTTTACAAATAAAAACATTCATGCACAATGTGTAGATGATGAGAAAGGACATACCGTCTTTGGTTTAGCGACAACCCACAGTCAATATAAAGAAATTTTACCCAATGTTGCCGGTGCTCAAAAATTAGGAAAATCTTTCGGTGAACAAATTAAATCAAACGGTTATACATCTATAGTTTTTGATCGTTGTGGCAGGAAATACCATGGATGCGTTAAAGCATTTGCTGATGCATTGCGTGATCAAGGACTTAAATTTTAATTATTATGAGTAAACCAAATCGATCTCCAAAAAAATCGGAAGATACTTCATCTGACGAACCAGAGTTATTTGAAAAAGTAGTTCATATCAATCGCTGTGCGAAAGTTGTTAAGGGGGGCAGAAGGTTTAGTTTTGCTGCACTGGTTGTTGTCGGTGACCAAGCTGGAAAAGTCGGTTTTGGATACGGTAAAGCCCAAATGGTTCCAGATGCAATTCGCAAAGGAACAGATCAAGCTAAAAAAGCGATGGTAAATGTTCAAGTTTATGGTGATACAATACCTCATGCCATTCTAGGTAATTTTGATGGTGGCAAAGTTTTGTTAAAACCAGCCAGGCAAGGAACAGGGATTATCGCAGGAGGTGGAGTTCGTGCTGTACTAGAAGCTGCAGGTGTCAAAAATATACTTTCTAAATCGCTTGGTTCTAACAATGCACTTTCAATCGTTTCTGCAACGATGAATGGTCTTTTACAACTAAGGACTGCAGAAACAATTTCTAATATTCGCGGTGAGATAGTTCGTGGCCCGTCTTATATGGAGAACCCATCAAGCACCACCATTAATTTACCAGAAGAAACAACAGCATCTGCTTAAAATAGAATGAAAGAGAACGAAATTCCCTCGGGGGCTAACAGAAAAAAGAGGTGCATAGGTCGCGGCGAAGGTAATGGTCACGGCAAAACATCATGTCGAGGTCACAAAGGTGCTGGAGCTCGTGCAGGATATTCACTTAGAGCAGGTTTCGAAGGAGGTCAAATGCCACTCTTCAGAAAACTTCCACAGCGTGGTTTTAACCGAAGCCGTTTCCAATCTCCATGTGCAGTGGTTAACCTTAAAGATCTTGAAAAACTTGGTACAGAAAAAGTAGATTTAGATTCGCTAAAGAAAGCAGGGTTAGTTCGTTCCAACGCGACAAGTATTAAACTTCTCGGCACCGGTGATGTATCGAAATCATTTAATGTTAATGTCGACCATATTTCCAAATCAGCAAAGGAAAAGATTATATCTGCTGGTGGCTCGGTTTCCGAATAAACTAAATTTTCTAGATGCTTTCTGCTTTTACAAATTGTTTAAAGATTCCTGAATTAAGACAGAAGATCTTTTTTACATTGGCATTGCTGTTTATCGCACGTGTTGGAGCAAATATTCCTTTACCCGGTGTTGACCCTTCACCCATTAAAGAATTTTTTGAACTTCGTGAACAAACTAGAAGTGAATCCGAGGGCAACGATATACTCGGGTTCTATAATATGTTTACTGGTGGTGCACTTTTGAATGGTGCCCTTTTTGCCCTAGGTATTATGCCTTACATAAGTGCTTCTATTATAATGCAATTGATGGGAGCCGTTTTCCCTTTTTTGGCTCGATTGCAACAAGAAGGAGAACCAGGGCGACAGAAAATCTCGCAATACACTCGTTATCTCACGATATTTATATGTTTAATACAAGGTGGCCTTTTGGCACTAGCCCTTAGGGACAGTCCAGGCAGTTTAATTCAAGGATTTAACCCTGCTGAAATAGGCTTAGATGGTAAACCCCTTGGTGATATTGTAGTCGCATCTTCACCTAACATATTCCTGATTACCTCAATTGTATTTCTCACAACAGGTTCGCTAATTCTGATGTGGCTTGGAGAACAAATTACCCAGCGTGGTATAGGAAACGGAATATCATTATTAATCACAGTCGGTATATTATCTGACCTGCCCAAAGCTTTGGCTGATGCTTATGCATTAGTATTTTTAGCACCGGCTGGCGACAACATGGTTATTGTAAAAGCATTGCTTATGGTTGGGTTATTTTTACTTGTTGTTGGGGGTATTATTGCCGTAACTCAGGCGCAAAGAAAAATTCCTGTACAATACGCTAAGAGAATGGTTGGCCGGAAAGTCTTTGGAGGCCAAAGTTCCTTCCTCCCTTTAAAGGTTAATTACGCTGGTGTAATGCCTGTTATTTTTGCAAGTGCTATTCTAATGTTTCCCGCACAGTTACTAAGAACACTTGGTGCCGCCATAGCAGACTCGCCTTCGGAAACAAATTTTGCTATTGAATTAGCGAATATTTTTGCAAGCAGGGGCTGGTTTTACTACCTCGTTTATGGTGGGTTGATTTTAGTGTTCAGTTACTTTTGGGTTTCAATAATGTTTAAGCCTGTTCAAATTGCAGATGATTTGAAGAAAAATGGTGGATATGTACCAGGAGTTCGACCCGGAGAACATACTGCACGCTTCCTTGATTTCGTAATGACCCGATTGACATTAGCTGGGGCTATCTTTTTAACAGCGATAGCAGTTTTTCCGGATTTCATTTTCAAAACTGCGAATGTTTCCTATAATGTAGCAACTTTTTTTGGCGGAACAGGGATGCTCATTATCGTCGGAGTTGTACTCGATACAATGAGGCAATTGGAAACTTTCCTTTTACAGAGACACTATGATGGATTTCTTCGTAAGGGTAGAATTAAAGGTCGCTCAACCTCCTCCAATCAAGGGATTGAATCCCTTGAGTTGAAAGATTTTGAAGCTCAATGGCGCCCCTTAATTTACATAGCAATTGCGTTGTTCGTCCTTGGTCTTGTTGGATTTGTGCTAAAAAGTTCTTAAAAATTTAACCTCAAAAGTATTATATTATGGCCAGATTGCTCGGAGTAGACATCCCTAACAGAAAAAAAATAGAATTTTCCTTACGCTACATTTATGGCGTTGGTCCAACGCGAGCCTTGCAGATTCTGAAAGCTACTGATATTGATCCTGACAGAAGAACTCAAGATCTTAATGAACAAGAACTCAGCTTGATCAGTAACTACATAATTGATCAAAAAATCATGGTTGAAGGGGATCTACGTCGTGCAGTTACTAACAATTTAAAAAGACTGCAAAGTATTAGATGCTATCGTGGTCTGAGACACCAAAGAGGTCTTCCTGTAAGAGGACAGCGTACCATTACTAATGCAAGAACCCGAAAAGGTGGACGCAAAACCGTCGGTGTTGTAAGAAAAGCATAAACTATTAATTATGAGTGAAGAAGAAAACGAGAAAGAAAAAATTGTTTCTGCTGAGTCAGCAAAAAAACCTGTTGTAATTAAAGACTCGAAAGTATCTGAGACTGAAAATGCTGGAAACGATGTACAAGCAAAAGAAGTTCCTATTGAAAAGAAGGAAGAAACAGCAGCAGATCTCCTTGGAGCAAATATTGAACAGGTCAAGATTCGAAAAGCAAAAGGAAGCAAAAATATCACCTCTGGAATTTGTTATGTTGTTGCAACATTTAACAACACAAAAGTTTCTTTCACCGACATGAAAGGAAATGTAATCTCTTGGTCAAGTTCCGGAAAGTGCAACTTTCGCGGGTCCAGAAAATCTACTGCTTACGCCGCTCAAGTTGTTACACAAGATGCAGGTAAGGTTGCAATGTCTCATGGTATGAAGGAGGTCATTGTAAAAGTCAAAGGACCTGGCATGGGGCGTGACTCGGCGATACGTGCTTTGCAAAGTCTTGGGTTTAGTGTTTCCACTATATTAGATGTCACTCCTGTGCCGCATAACGGGTGTCGTGCTCCAAAACGTAGAAGAGTTTAAAACTACAATTATTTAAATAAATTTTTATTATGTCTCGATACACTGGTCCAACTACTCGTATAAATCGCCGATTTGGAATGGCTTTGTTTCCTGCAAACAAAGCATTTGAAAGAAGAGCCTATCCTCCCGGTCAACATGGCCCTAACTTTAGAAGAAAAGTAAGCGATTACGGACAGGGCTTAATTGAAAAGCAAAAGCTCCGCATGATGTATGGACTTACAGAGAAACAGTTTAGAAATATGTTTGAGCGAGCAAAAAGCAAAAAAGGTGTTACGGGTGAAGTGTTTCTTACAATGCTCGAAACACGATTGGATAATGTTGTATATCGTCTTGGTTTTGCCAAAACTAGGCAAGCCGCTCGTCAATTTGTTAATCATGGGCATCTCTTAGTTAATGGAAGAAAAGTAGACATACCGAGTTATGCTGTTACTGCGGGCGACATAATTGGTGTAAGGGAAAAGACATCTTCTCGACAGGTAGCTACCAAGAACCTAGAGGGTGCTCAATACCATCCTGCTCCACCCTGGGTCGAAGTAAATGTGGATTCATTACAGGGAACCGTTACTCGATTACCCCAAAATGATGAGTTAGAACAAAGCATAAATGTGCAACTCGTTGTTGAATTTTACAGTCGTTAAACAATTTTTATATACATACAAAACCCCAAAATCAACATGGCAACAAGACTTGGAAAGTTTGAATTACCTAATCGGCTTATTAAAGAAGAGGAAACAGCTACAGATAAGTACGCAAAGTTTATTGCGGATCCTTTTGAATCTGGTTACGGACACACTATCGGAAATGCTTTTCGGAGAGTGCTTTTAAGCTCAATCGAAGGTGCCGCTATATCTTCAATTAAAATTGAAGGAGTGCAGCACGAGTTTCAAAGTGTTGATGGCGTTGTTGAAGATGTTACGGATATAGTGCTAAATCTAAAGAAAGTTCTTTTAGTTAGTCATAAAGCTGACCCTGTAACCCTCACCTTGGAGGTCGAGAAAGATGGTGAAATTACAGCAGGTGATATTTCCCCTACTGAAGGAATTGAAATTATTAATCCAGAACAGGTTATTTTGACTACTGATCGTAAGCAAAAGATTTTTGCAGAAATGACTGTTTCAGTTGGTAGAGGTTTCTGTTTGGGTGAGGACAGTAAAGTTGATGGACAACCAATCGGTATGATCAATGTGGATGCACTTTACAGTCCAGTGAAGCTTGTTAAATATGATGTCCAAAATACTCGTGTTGGTCAAATGACTGATTACGACAAATTAATTTTAGAAGTAAATACGGATGGTCGAATCACTCCAGATGACGCACTCAAGCAGTCTGCAGCAATTCTCAGGCACCATTTAGATGTTTTTGATCAGATCAGTGAAGAGCAGATTGAATTTGAAAGTCACACCAAAGAGGTAAGCGAGGAGCAGAACAGGCTCAAGAACCTTCTAAGTATGAGTGTTAACGAGATTGAATTATCAGTCCGTGCTGCAAACTGTCTGAACAATGCTAATATTACCACGGTCGGAGAGCTTGCTACCAAATCTGAACCTGAAATGCTGAAGTACCGAAATTTTGGTAAAAAATCGTTAAACGAAATCAAAGCAAAGCTTGAGCAGTTAGGTTTGTCCCTTGGCATGAAGTTTGAAAGTCGTCTGCTCGAAACAATTTCTAATTAATTCATTATAATTTAACAAGATGAGACATCGTAAACACAATCATCTTCTCGGTGTTAAAACTGCCCATCGTACATCCTTAATCGCAAACTTATCTTGTTCGCTTATCGATAATGGTCGGATAAAAACCACCTTAGCAAAGGCTAGAGCTTTAAGACCAGCTATTGAAAAAGCTATAACGCTGGCTAAAAAAGCTCATAGTACTGAAGACATCGCTAAAAAAGTTCACCTTCGCAGACAGGCAATTGCTCGTTTAAGAAATAAAGCTGCCGTAACAAAGTTGTTCGATGAGTTAGTCGAACAGTTCGATGGAAGGAATGGGGGATATACGAGAATTTACAAACTTGCAATTCCTCGTTTGGGTGATGCTGCAGAAATGGCCATCATTGAATTTGTTGAAGAAATTCAAAAGAAGAAAACCAAGAAAAAAAGAGCTTCTAAGAAAATCAAACAGAAGTCAGAAAAATCAGATTCTAACAAATCACCCAAAGATGAAGGCGAAAAATCGGACGAATCAATTCCTGAAGGTAAAGCAGATATAGAAGAATCTGATACCAAGAAGTCTGTTGAAAGATCTCCTCAGGATAATGATGATTCTTCTGATTCTGAAACTGACCAGTCAGAAATTATACAAGAAGATTCTGTTCCGGAAGACAAACCGAATAAGTCAGAATAATCCAAACTTTTTTTCTCAGATTGGTCTGATGCTCAGCCCATCAGTTTTTATAGTTTGTGTTGTTTGAAACGACGCATATTCTAGGATTTCATAAATCCCAATAATATAGTTGTTCTTTAGCTAACTACTTACATTTTAGGTCTTATTATTATGCCTCAGACAATCGTTGTTTTAGATTTTGGTTCCCAATATACTCAGGTTATTGCGCGTCGTATCCGCGAAGCATCCGTTTATTCCAAGGTTCTACCCTATAATACAAGTGCAAAAAAAATTAAGGAGCTTAACCCCGTAGGTATTGTTCTTTCTGGAGGACCCGCAAGTGTCCATAGCAAAGGTGCACCCAAACCTTCAAAAGCAATTTTTACACTAGGAATTCCAATATTGGGTATTTGCTACGGTTTACAATTGATGGGAAAAATGTTGGGTGGAGAAGTTAAGAAGAGTCAGTTGCGCGAATATGGTCGAAGCCAACTTAAAGTTCTTCGAAAAAGTACCCTTTTCAAAGGTTTACCAAATCTATTAACAGTTTGGAATTCACATGGAGACTGTCTTGTTAAGTTACCCAATGGTTTTAAATCATTAGCACAAACAGAGAATTCAAGTTTTGCTGCAATTGAAAATATCTCGAATAAATTCTATGGAATTCAATTCCATCCAGAAGTTGAACATTCAGAGAAGGGTGTCGAAATTATAAAGAATTTTCTTTTTCTGGCATGTAAATGCAAGGGTGACTGGAGTATGAGTGATTTTACATTAACCGCGATTGCTTCAATTAGAAAAAAGGTTGATGATAAAAAAGTTATTTTGGGTTTAAGCGGGGGGGTTGATTCATCAGTTGCAGCTGCGTTGATTCATCGAGCAATAGGTAACCAATTAACTTGTATTTTTGTTGATAATGGTCTTTTGCGAAAAAATGAAAGAGAACAAGTCGAAAATCTTTTTCAGAATCACATTCCAGGAAAGCTGATTGTGTCAAAAGCTGGAAGACTCTTCTTGAGCAAGCTTAGGGGAATAAGTGACCCCGAAAAGAAAAGGAAAATTATTGGTAGTACATTTATTGAAGTTTTTGATAAAGAAGTGAAAAAGTTGGGGAATGTTCATTTTCTTGCACAAGGAACTTTATATCCAGATGTTATTGAAAGTGTCCCTATTGAAGGAAATCCGGCATCTCTTATCAAAAGCCATCACAATGTTGGAGGTTTGCCCAAAAAGATGAAATTGTCTTTGTTAGAACCTCTTCGTGAGTTATTTAAGGATGAAGTTAGAAACCTAGGTCGCTCCTTGGGGCTTTCAGAGGAAGTTTTAATGAGACATCCATTCCCTGGTCCAGGATTGGGAGTTCGAGTCATCGGTGCTCTTAGCATATCTAACTTAAAGGTACTTAAAGAAGCCGATGCAATTTTTATTGAAGAACTTTTTAATTCTGGCTGGTATCATAAATTATGGCAGGCGTTTTGCGTATTTCTGCCAGTTAAAAGTGTTGGTGTTATGGGAGATGAAAGAACTTACGAAAATGTGATATGTTTGCGTGCTGTCACAAGTAGTGATGCTATGACTGCAGATTGGGCAGAACTACCTGATAAATTTCTAAGAAAAGTCTCCAGTAGGATTATTAATGAAGTAAAGGGTGCTAATCGTGTTGTTTATGACATTAGTTCTAAACCACCTAGTACGATCGAATGGGAATAATGTGTTTTTAACAGTTTATGAAATTTAATCATCTTACTGATAGCAACGAACTGATAAAAAGAATATCAGAATTTTGCTCTAGATCAGACTTCGATAAAGATGTTTCTACAACCGTAAGTTCTATTCTTTCAGACATTCAAAACGGAGGAGATCAGGCACTGTTAGAAAAGACTTTGCTGTATGACAATGCTACACTTTCTTCTGAAATGATGCATGTCCAAACTGAAGAGCTAATTAATGCTGAATCTCAACTTTCTATCGCTGAAAGGAATAGTTTGGTTGAGGCAATTGAAAATGTGACATTGTTTCATGAAAAGAGTATTCCAAAAGATTGGGTTTCAACAAATTCACATGGAGCTAAAATTGGTGAAAGATACTACCCCATTAACCGGGTCGGAATCTATGTTCCCGGTGGTAATGTTCCATTAGTTTCAACTGTCATTATGACCGTTGCACTTGCTCGGGTTGCAAAGGTCCCTGAAATTGTTGTGGTGACTCCACCGGATAAGAATGGGCAGGTTGCAAGTCCAATTTTAGCCGCTCTTAGTTTGCTGGGAGTATCGGAAATATATAAGGTCGGAGGTGCGCAGGCTATTGCCGCACTTGCATATGGTACTTGCTCAATCAAGGCAGTTGATAAAATTTATGGCCCAGGTAATGCTTATGTTAACGAAGCAAAAAGACAGGTTTATGGGCTTGTTGGAATTGATTTACTCCCTGGGCCCAGCGAAGTAATGGTCATTGCAGATTCTTCGTCCAATCCTTCATATGTGGCAGCAGCTTTGCTTGCACAAGCTGAGCATGGTTCAGGTAAAGAAAAAATATTCCTACTTTTTTCTGAAGTTAGTCATTTCGAAAAAATTTCTAAGGAAATAAATCGTCAATTGGATGGACTTAAACACAAAGACTCTATTTCTAAAGTGCTTACAAAAGGTTTTCTTGCGGTCAATATTCCTTCGCTTAAGCGAATTGTAGAAATTGCCAATTTTATTGCACCTGAACATCTTGAATTACAAGTAGGTGAAGAGAGCGTGGAATTTTACACAGAGAACATTACAACAGCTGGGGCTTTTTTGGCTGGTCATTATACATCAACTTCATTGGGGGACTTTCTTGCCGGTCCGAGTCACGTATTGCCAACTGGCAGATCCTCTAGGTTTTCATCCGGCCTACGATTAGCTGATTTTTTACGAAGATCAAGTCTTATCAAATACGACCGAGAATCTGCCGCAAAAGCCACAAGTTCATTATCAGTGTTTGCGAGTATGGAAAAACTAGACGCTCATGGAAACTCTCACTCGATTCGTTTGTAGAATTTACAGAAGTTAGGTTAATGACACTTAACGATCTTACATCACAAAATATTCTTTCCCACGCTTCATATCAGCCTGGAGAGCAACCTGATTTGGGTCACAAAGTTATTAAGTTAAATACTAACGAAAACCCCTACCCTCCAACGCCTAGAGCTTCAGAAAAAATTTTAGATCATGTAAATAAACTGATGCTTTATCCAAATTCTTCCTCTATTAATCTACGCCGAACAATTGCCAAGATTCATATGGTAGACGAAGATCAAGTCATTGTAGGTAATGGATCTGATGATATTCTTAATCTTTGCGTACGTTGTTTTTCTGATCAAACCAAACCGGTTGGTTTCTTAGAACCGAGTTATTCTCTTTATGAAGTCCTTGCTTCTTTGCAAGGTGCACCTATCGATAAGATTTTATTCAGGGATCCAACTTTTGAAATCGACCCTGATTTAATTTCTGCTTCGAATTCTAATATATTTTTCATAACAAGTCCTCATGCACCTTCTGGAAGAACTTATCAAAATGTCTTATTTAGTTCCATTTTAGAAAATTATAATGGGATTTTAGTGGTGGACGAAGCTTATGCAGATTTTGCCTCCGAAAACGCTGTTAAACTACTTAATGAAAACAACAGATTAGTTATAACACGAACACTATCAAAATCTTATTCATTAGCGGGTTTGAGAGTAGGTTACGGTTTAGCCTCTAAAGAAATCATTTCAGTATTAAATAAAGCAAGAGAGGTATATAATGTAGACTGCCTTGCTCAATACATTGCTCAGGTATCCCTTGAGGACCAAAATTATTTCAGGCATAATGTAAACAAAATAATTTCTCTTCGTGATAGATTAAATGATCAATTTAAAATGTGGAAATGGCATACTTACAAGAGTGGAGCGAACTTTCTCTTTACTTGTCCGGTTGACTCTTTCGGAAACAAAGGAAAAACAGTCGCAAAGAATGCCTTTGAATTTTTGAAAAATAACCAAATATTTGTTCGATACTTTCCTTTGCATTCTTTGACTTCATCCTATCTGAGAATCAGTATTGGCAAGGAAGAAGAAATGGATATTCTATTAGAAACATTAAAAAAATGGCAGAAAAAAGAACAGTCCAAATAATTCGTAAAACTAAAGAAACTCAAATTGAAATATGCTTGAATTTAGATGGTAATGGCGATGGTCAAATTTCATCAGGAATTCCATTCCTTGACCATATGCTAGAACTATTTTCTAAGCACGGATTTTTCGATCTTCAAGTAAAAGCTACAGGGGATATTGAAATTGACTATCACCATTTAGTTGAAGATATGGGTATTAGCTTAGGCCAAGCTTTTAATAAAGCACTTTATGAAAAAGCTGGAATTAAAAGGTATGGTTTTTTTATTTTGCCTATGGATGAAACGCTCGTATCTGTGGCTCTAGATTTGAGCAATCGTGCTTTTCTTGTCTATGATGTGGAAACAGAAATTACCTTGGTAAGAGACTTTAACATTCAATTATTTAAGGAATTTTTTCAGGCCTTCGCAAATGAGGTTGGTGCCAATATTCACATTCGCCTAGAGCATGGAAACGAACCTCATCATATAGCTGAAGCCATGTTTAAAGGATTTGCGAAAAGCATGGATATGGCTACCGCTTTAGAGCCTAGATTAAAGGGAGCAGTTCCATCAACTAAAGGTACCTTGTCAGCTTAAATTTAAACATGTCCGGTGATTATAAATGCATAGGAGTGGTTGATTATGGGACTGGTAATTTAAGAAGTGTTGAAAAAGCATTTATTCGTATTGGTTCTGGTGTAAAAATTCTTTCTTCACCCGATTCGCTTGGTGATATTGATGCATTAGTTTTTCCGGGCCAGGGGACTTTTGATCAATGTATGACTAACTTGGATAGAACTGGTTTTACTAAAGCCATCCCAGAATGGATTGCGCTTGGTAAACCGTTTTTTGGTATCTGCTTGGGTTTGCAGGTCCTCTTTGAAGAATCTGCCGAAGGAAATAAAAAAGGTTTAGGAATTTTCCCGGGACAAGTTAAAAGATTCAATATAAAAAAAGATTATAAAATTCCCCATATGGGCTGGAACTCTGTCGATTGGGACGAGGTATCTGAATTACCAATCAGAAAGGGCTTAAACAATAGTGATCAATTTTATTTTGTACATAGTTATCATGTAGAAACAGACGATTCATCACTGAATTGCCTTAAAACAACTTATGGAAAGGAATTTATCAGTGGTATAATTCATAGAAATTGTATTGCCACACAATTTCATCCAGAAAAAAGTCAGGCAAAAGGTTTGCAAATTTACCAAAATTTCATTGAAAAGGTAGTTGAGAATTCTACTCCTTGAAGCTTTTTACATTTCTAACTACCCCCTTTTGTTATGGATAACGATGCAACTCTTACTATTGGTGAAAACGCCTACCCTCTGGATATTTTACAAGGCACTGAATTTGAGCACGCAATAGACATCAGCAACCTGAGAAAGGAAAGTAAATTCATTACTTTTGACGACGGGTATGGGAATACAGGTTCATGTGAAAGCAAGGTCACCTTTATAGACGGAGATAAAGGCATATTGAGATACCGCGGGTATGATATTACTAGCTTGGCAGAAAACTCCCATTTTTTAGAAACTTGTTACCTGGTTATTTATGGAGATTTGCCAAACGAGAATGAATTAGAGAAATTTAAGCAAAAAGTTTCTAGCTATACTGAACTTCCCCCAGAGGTTGAAGCAGCGATAAAGGCACAACCAAAAAATACCCACCCGATGGGGGTTTTAGCCGCAGCACTCCAAGCACTAGGAGGTGCTTATCCTCAATTTTGTACCAATAATCGTAATTCCGACCTTGCTGCTTTTGATGATTCGGCCGCACTTATAATCTCTTCAATTCCTACTATTGCTTCTACAAGACATAGGCATCTGCTAGGTCAAAGTGTTCCTGCACCATTGGCTTTGGGTAGTTATTGTGAGAATTTTCTTTCTATGATGTTTGGAAAGGAAAATGAATCAAAAGGTATTCCTTCTTCGGTTACCAATGCATTAGATTTGATTTTTCTGCTGCATGCAGATCATGAGCAAAATTGTTCCACCTCAACTTGTCGCATGATTGCATCTGGTGGGGCAAATCCATTTGCGTCCCTTGCGGGTGCTGTTTCTGCTTTATGGGGACCGTTACATGGTGGAGCCAATATGGCTGTCATTAAAATGCTGAATGAAATCCATGAGTCAGGAGATGACGGAAGCCGTTTTATTGAATCAGCTAAGTTGGGAAAAACACGTCTGATGGGCTTCGGTCATAGAGTTTATAGAAATTACGATCCTCGTGCTAAAATTCTTAAATCTGCATGTGATGACGCACTTGAAGCTTTGGGAGTTAAAAGTCCAATTCTATCAATTGCTAGAAGATTAGAGGAGGAAGCTCTTAAAGATGCTTACTTTGTGGATAGAAAATTGTATCCAAATGTCGATTTCTATAGCGGAATTATTTTACAGGCATTGGGCTTTCCAACAGATATGTTCACTGTGCTTTTTGCAATTGGTAGAGCACCGGGGTGGCTGGCTCATTGGAAAGAAATTGCAGAAAACGGAAAAAAAATTCACAGGCCTAGACAGATTTACCAAGGATCAAAATTACGCTCATATCTTTCTATTGAAGAAAGATAGTAGATTCAGGCCTTCTCCTTTCTGGGAGATGGACCGGGTTTAGGTTGATTCAAAACATCTTCGAACGAAATGCCCGCCAAATTTCTGATACCTTTTATTAGTAACCAAAATGCATAAGCACTTACTATCATGCAAGGGATGCTTATAATCGGGAAACTCCACCCCATCATGGTTCCAACTTCATCATTAAAGGCGAGTTTATTTATCGAGGGCTCGGTAACGACTATTGCTCTAGATAAAAAATAGTTAAGACATGCACTCAAAACAAAGGTTAGTGCGACAAGCCAAGTACACTTTCTTAACAAATGATTAAATTCATTAACTGTCCCTTTTTCAATAAGTGCACGGTCAACTAAATCTACTCGAATAACATCAGGGTTGTATAGAAAGAGTTTAACTAGTGGTTTTTTAGTCTTTAATGTTAATATTGTCAAAAGTCCGAGTATTGCCGGTAACGCAGCCTCTTTTATTGCAAACATAGATACTGTAGCACCAGGTAGTAGTCCAATTCCCCCTGTAAGAAATGCGCTTAGAGCTCCTAGAATCGATAGAAAATTCCATTTTCTTCTTCTGTAAAAGTCCCAGAGTCCATATCCTATGGGAAATGAAATTGCTAAAAGAAGCATGATTGATCCAACCAAAGTTCCATCTTTTGGTGAATTGAGAAGATTTTCCAAGCTTGGACCGAACCACTCATCTCCTTTTCTGAGAAAAAGAATTGGGATTAAAAGATTAAATCCCAAGTTCAACCACATGTTTTCTTTTTTAGGGTAATTATGATTATCTAGATGTTGATTCATTGAGTTTTATTTATAACAAATTTATAAATAAAGTCCCTTACATAATATTATGTCTAACAAATTAAAATGTTTAATTTCAGCAGGCCCTACTAGAGAGTGGATTGATCCAATACGATTTATTTCAAATCCTTCATCTGGAAAAATGGGGTATGCAATAGCCGGGGAAGCTAAAAAAAGAGGATATTTGGTAAATCTTGTTTCCGGGCCGGTTCACTTGGGTCCAATCGAAGGAATTTCTACTCATTTTGTGGAAACCGCAGATCAAATGAGTGAAAAGATGGATTATTTTTTTGATGATGCTGATATTATTATTATGTGTGCAGCTGTTTGTGATCATCGTCCAAATATTATTCGCAAGCAAAAGATCAAAAAAAAATTATTTCCTAGAAAACTAGAAATGATTGAAAACCAAGATATTATCAAAAAACTTTCTAAAAAAAAGAGAACAGAACAGATTTTAGTTGGATTTGCTGCAGAAACTGAAAATTTAATCCAAAATGCAAAACAAAAGCTAAAAGACAAAAGACTAGATTGGATAGCAATGAATGATGTTTCCAATTCAGGCTGTGGGTTTAACTCAGATAAAAATAAAATAACAATGTTTTCTTCTTCTGGAAAAAAGGTTAATTTGGGAGAATCATCAAAGGAGAATCTGGCTGCAAAAATTTTTGATTTAGTTTTAAAATGAAATCTTCAAAAAGCCCCTTGGATAAAGTACTTGGACGACTAGACGATCTTGATGAGGTTAACCTTGGCATTTTAGTTCAAAGACTAGCACATGAAAGAAAGTTATTGGAAACCGTATTTGATGTTATTCGAGATGGAATTTTAGTTTTAGATGACCAAAAAAATATTTGTTATGCTAACATTCAGGGTAAACAGTTAATTGGATTAAAACATTACCAAAGCGGTCAAGTTCCCTTGCTTCGAGCTTCTCCAGAAATTGCAAATGCCATTGGTTTAGGCCAAGAAGCAAAAGGAGTAAAAGCTGAAGTAATTGTTAGGGAAATGGAAATCTCTTATCCAGAAATTCGCTTTATAAGAGTTTATGCCGTTCCTATTGACGAAGCCTTTGTTAAAAAACTTGATAGTGCCCAGAACGGATTAGCAATTATCTTAACAGATATTACCCAAGACAAAGTAAATTTTGATGAACGTATTGAAAGTGAAAGAGTTTCAAGTATCATGGACCTTGCTGCCGAGGTGGCTCATGAAATCGGTAATCCTTTGAATTCTATTAATATTCATTTACAAGTTTTAAGAAGAAGTTTAAAAACTCAAAAGAGTGATTCTTCAAAATCTAAAAAATCACTCGATACTTGTATCAACGAAGTTGAAAGATTGGATGGTATTATTTCACATTTTTTAAAAGCAATTCGTCCTCAAGAACCAAGTTTTAAGAGAGTTAATTTACTTTCCATTATTGAGGAAACAGTACGGTTAAAAAAAGAGGAATTAAACGCTAAAAAAATAAATATATCAATGGAAGCTGGAGTTAGAGAACCCTTAATAAACGGTGATTTTGAACAACTCAAACAAGTTTTCTTTAATATTATTGGAAATTCGATTGAAGCGATCAACGATAATTCTGAAATCAGAATTTTAAGCGGCTTGGAAGAACGGTTCGTATATATCAAAGTTATTGATTACGGAAGCGGAATTAAAAAAGATGATCTTGCTAAAGTTTTTGAACCTTATTCAACTACGAAAAAAACTGGTCATGGTATCGGTATGATGATCGTACACCGTATAATGCGAGATCATGGGGGCGATATTGGGATTGATAGCAAAGCAGGCTCGGGCACCATTGTTACTCTAAGATTTCCAAGAAACTCTGCCTTGAGAAACTTATTAGAAACTGTTAATCCCAATGATCAAAACGACACATGAAACCTAACCTACTAATTGTAGATGATGAACAGCATACAAGAGAAGGTCTAGAATTAGCACTTGAGGATACTTTCGAGATTTTTTTAGCATCTAATCCCGATGAGGCAAAAAATGTAATGACCTCCGAAATTCTAGAGGTTATTTTAACTGATTTAAAAATGGGGCATGAATCTGGCATGACTGTTATCGACCAAGCAATTTTACTTCCTAATCAGCCAATTTGTATAATGATGACTGCTTATGGTGAAGTTAATGTTGCTGTTGAGGCAATGAAAAGGGGAGCATACGATTTTTTATCAAAACCAGTAAATCTAGAAAAATTAGATTTACTTATCAAGAGAGGCTTGGATTCCAAAAAACTAAAAAGTGAAAATACCCAGCTTCATCAAAGACTTGATAAGAAATTTAATTTTCAACAAATACTAGGAAAATCTGAAGCATTGGAACAAGTTCTTGAAAAAGTGAAATTAGTAGCCCCCTCAAAGGCAACGGTTTTACTAGATGGAGCAACAGGAACCGGAAAGGAATTGATTGCCCAATCAATCCATCAGAACAGTGAAAGGTCTCGCGGACCCTTTGTTCCCGTTCATTGTGCAGCTCTTCCAGCAAATTTACTTGAAAGCGAACTTTTTGGCCACGAAAAGGGTGCATTTACCGGGGCAACTGAACGAAGAGTCGGCAGATTTGAATCAGCGAATAAAGGCACATTATTTTTAGATGAGATTGGTGAAATTGATCTATCCACACAAATAAAACTGCTTCGTTTCCTTGAAACTAAATCCATCGAACGCTTGGGAAGTCTCAAGACAATAGAAATTGATACAAGATTAGTTTGCGCAACGAACAGAAATTTATTCGAAATGACACAAAAAGGAGAATTCCGCGAGGACCTTTACTATCGTCTTAATGTAGTTTCTATTAAGCTCCCAAGCTTGTCGGAGCGCGGAGAGGATATTAATTTATTATTAGAACATTTCCTTTCATTTTATTCAAAGGAAAATGATTTTCCACTTCCTAGGTTAGAACCTGAGACAATCAAAATCCTCTCTTCATATTCATGGCCAGGTAATATTAGAGAATTAAGGAATTTCTGTGAGAATTTGGTCGTTTTAAACCGTGGTGGTGAAATAAGTCCGTATGATTTAGATTCAAGATTCTTTTCAGACAATCAAAATTTGGAAGAATTAGATATCAGTAACAAGCCTAGCTTATCAGTTGAGGAAAATGAAAAAAAGCTTTTACGAAATGCATTAGTTCAATCGGCGGGAAATAAAACCAAGGCAGCAGATTTAATGGGCATTAGTCGAAGAACGCTTCATCGCAAACTCGCTAAGTGGCCTGAGTTAGAACGATAGAAAAAATGGCTGCTCGGGCTGGATTCGAACCAGCGACCAAGTGATTAACAGTCACCTGCTCTGCCACTGAGCTACCGAGCAATTTTTTTAAAATATATAATTAAAAGTTAGGTGTCAATCTTCAGGAAGGTTTTTTTCGAGATGTCAGTCTCTTTTTTTGATAATTCTTTCTTAATCTAATATGTTAGTTGGGTTCTTAAACAAAAAGATCTTCGACTGCATTAGTCGAAGACCGATCTGCATATTTTACAACTTTAGTTGTGAAAATATGACCTCGCCTCGTTTAAGCCGCCGAGGCGAGGTTGCTCGCTATGCTTCCTGCCCAAAAACATAGCTCTGTATACAATCGAGGTGTGAACTTGAAACAAACAAATTAGAATTTAAAGTCCATTCCTAATGTCCATACTCTAGGTGCACCTGCCCTATATCCATCTGGTGCCGCACCGTGGGCATATGTTTTATCGAGTAGGTTTGTAGCTTTAGCAAATATAGTTGCCGACTCTGTAAGGTCATAGAAACCGGACCAATTGAGTTGACCATAATCTTCAAGCTTAGTTGTGTTCGAAGCATCTATATAAACGTCAGACTGATGAAAATAATTAAGATATGTTCTAGCCTTTGTAAGTTCTAGTCCACCTTGAATATTAAACATGGTATCTGGAATGTAAGGAAATTCCTTACCTTTGGTGCCTGTCGAGCTTCCAGTGTAACTGAAAGCACCATCAGTTTTAAACTCGGTATCTGTGAATGTTGCACTCATTGATATTGGTATTCCAAGGCCTTCGCTGCCAATATCAGTTCCTAATGCAATCTCAAGACCTTGTGTTGATCCTTCTCCTAAGTTATACGAGCTTTCAATACCAGCAGCGGCAGATTTTAGAAAGAGCATATCATCTAACTGAGTATTGAAATAAGTAATATCAAAACCAATTGAACCAATATGACCTCTTGTTCCAATTTCGAAATTGAGGGATTTTTCCTGACTTTTTAGACCGTCACCAGTATTTTCAGCGGATGCTGATTCTGCATCTGGAAATGTTTGGCCTTGGTGTAATCCAGCAAACAGAGCAAAGTTTTCGCTCAAATCATATCCAGCACCAACGCCAAAGATCAATTCATTGAGATTACGGTCCCATTTCCCTTTGTATTGATAATCAATACTGGTGTAGCGAACCCCAGGTGATAAAGATAAGGCACCTAATTTAAAATCATCAACGAGATAAATTTCAAATGACTCTGCGTCTTTGTATGGATCGCTACCGGTTTTACTTACATATTTTTTAGTTGTTGTTCCAGCAGACGCATTAACTTCATAAACATCCTGGTGGTAAGGACTATTCTGTATATAATCATCAACCATAAACCTGAAGCCTAAATCCAAATCATGATTTCCAAGATCATAGTCAAAGTTTAAAGCAATACCTTGAGATATGTAGCTTCTGTCGTTTGATTTAACGCTATATGATCCATCAAGTGTTCCTTTTAAAACACCTACATGGTCCAATGATGTACCGTTGGTTTCAGAATAAACGCCTTTTCCCACTTTCACTTTTGATCCACCTGCATTTGTTACATCAGCAAGTTTGTACCAGTTTCTGTTAAACTCATTTCTGAATACGGTTGCAGTAAGTTTTGCTGAATCCGAAAACTCATTCATGTATCTCAAGTAGTATCGAGATTGATCTGCGTCCATATTGTCATGTTCAGTTCCAAGGTATCTATTGTAAGGATTAGATTTAAAGTCTTCGAGTGTAACTCCCTGATAACTTACATCAGCATCCATATCCATGCGCCCTGCCTTAAATTCAAAATAATGACCATCTCCGGTTTCATAACTTAATTTTAAGTTGAGATCGGATCGCTGAATCGGAGAACCGCCCTCTGGAGCACCATTAATTCTAGTTATCTTTTTAAATCCGTCTGAGCTATGATTGTAAACTTCCAGTAAATAACCTAATTTACCGCTCCCAAAGTCAAGTTTTCCTCCTGAGTATGCATGAGCAACTTTTTCATTAAAGGATCCGTAACTTCCTTTGATCCTTGATGTTTGAGTTTCTGGAATGGGTGTTGATAGGTAATTTATAACTCCACCTGTTGTGTTTGGACCATATTTTAGAGAGCTGGTTCCTTTCAAAACTTCGAATCCCGCCATACGTCCTGCGGTAGGAGCGTAATATGCCGCAGGATCTGCGATGGGGGCAGGTGTTGAGGGAATTCCGTCTTCTAGAATAGTAATTTTATTTGATCGCTTAGGATCCACTCCTCTAAGGCTAATATTTGGAAAAAAACCATAACCCTCTTCTGGCCTAATATACACTCCAGGTACTTGACGAAGGATATCATTTATGTCTGTGTGGATAAATTTATCGAGGTCAGAGTTGTCGAGAACATATCCAGAGCCTTTTAAAGTCGATACATCTTCTTTGGACCCTATAACATTAAATGGGGAAAGATAATCTTTCTCTACTCCCTCATCCTGTGAGTGGACATTTGCTGCAATGCTAATCGTTGCAATCAGAACAGCAGCACGCTTAAGTTTTGTTTTCATAATAATTTGGATAGTTTTGTTTTAGTTTGCAACCAATTGATATTGAGACTCAATCTCAATTGATACTGAGACTCAATCTCATTAAGGTTCGGGTGTCAACTTTTTTTTAAAACAAAATTAAAAAGTTAATAAATTGATGAGGTATTTAATTCTTTTAATTGATGAGCTTTAATCGTGTTTGTAGCCCTAATTAACAATTGAATGATAAAAACAAATTAAAATTCTAACTCTCTGAGCTTTAAGCCATTACGCGTTAAATTTACGGCTTTGATTGTTTCATCTAAATTTTCAGAAATAAAATTAGCATGGCCCATTTTTCTACCTATTCTAGCTTCCTTTTTTCCATACAAATGAAGTGATGCTCCTTTTGTCTTCATAATATTTGACCAATCGGGTGGTGTAGTTTCATTTGACCATAAATCTCCTAATAAATTCATCATAATTACATTAGAAACTAGTTTTGTGCTGCCCAAAGGTAACCCAGTTATAGCTCGTACTTGATTTTCAAACTGTGAGCATAAGCAGGCGTCTATGGTGTGGTGACCTGAGTTATGTGGCCTTGGTGCTAATTCATTAACAAGCAACCGCCCATCAGCTGAAAGAAAAAATTCAACTGCAAGTATTCCAACATAATTAAATTTTTCTGCAATTGCTAAGGCGATTTGCTTAGCTTTATCAAGTGTTCTATGAGACACCCGAGCTTGTGCAATTGAAATATCAAGAATGTGATTACGGTGAATATTCTCAACTGGGTCATAAACAGCAATTTCACCAACGCTACTTCTAGCTACTAAAACGGAAAATTCCTTTTCTAATGATACAAGTTCTTCTATTACTACCCTTCTATTTCCGAAAGTTTCCCAAATTTTAACCAAGGATTCTTTATCCAAAGTTTGGTTGATCTTGATCTGCCCCTTCCCGTCATATCCAAATTCCGCTGTTTTAACTACAACGTTATGGTCTAGTTCAGTTAAGCTCTTCATGAAAGAGTCAAAATCTTCGGCAATCCTAAAGTTTACACAGTTAAATTTGTTGTCAGAAAGGAAGGTTTTTTCGCGCTCTCGATGCTGACATGTGGAAATTATTTTACTGTCGGGGTGGAGCGGAATTCGTTTTTCAACTGCTTCGAGGGTTTTTCTGGGAAGATTCTCAAATTCAATAGTTGCAACTTGAGCCTTGCTAGTAAATTTGTCTAATGCGTTTGGATCGTCAAATGGTTCATTAAGCAACTGATCTGCAGTAGAAGCTGCCCCTGAGCGATCACCACCTGTCCATGTTAATACTTTAAAGCCCATTCTTCGGGCATCGAGAGACAGCATTCTTCCAAGTTGACCACCACCCAATACCCCAATCCAGTTATCGCCCCCCGGACTCATTTTAAGATTTTGTTGAAGGGAGTTGAGTTGATTCAATTTTCAACTTTTGTTCATTTCTAAATTTCTTAAGTTTATCTTTCAGTTGCTCTTCTCCGTTTGTAGCAAGCATTGATACAGCAAAAAGAGCTGCATTTGTAGCACCAGCTTCACCAACGGCAAAAGTTGCAGTTGGTATTCCTGCTGGCATTTGAACAATAGAAAGAAGCGAGTCCACTCCTTGTAGGCTTTTAGATTTTACTGGAACCCCTAAAACAGGAAGAGTGCTCATAGAGGCAGTCATTCCGGGTAAATGAGCTGCCCCACCCGCACCCGCAATGATACACTTAAGCCCTCGCGCTTCTGCAGTTTTTGCATATTCAAAAAGAAGATCTGGAGTACGATGTGCACTAACTATTTTTGCTTCCCAATTAACACCGAACTGATCGAGTATTTTTACAGATTTTTCCATAGTTGGCCAATCGGATTGGCTTCCCATGATAACTCCAACTATTGGCAAATTTGAATTAGACATCATTCAACAGATAATAACTAGACGTCTCCAAGCAAGACCAATTCTTGCTAATATAAAATTGAAGATAGTATCGGATCTTAAAACTTTTAATTTTCAGAAAACAAAAGTGTATATTTTTAAAGAGTGATCTTAATTCGTGTTAAGATCGATTTAACCTGTTGACCGAAAGGCCTTAATTTCTTTATGGATGATTTGCTTGCTCCTGTAGTTCAATGGATAGAACATTGGTCTCCGGAACCGAAGATCTGGGTTCGACTCCCAGCGGGAGTGCCATACTTGATACAATAAGAGCTTTGTAAAATTCTATTATTTAATTATAATTCGAATGAATGGATTTTACAACGAACAATCGTTTAACAGATAAATTGGAGAATCACCCAATTTTTACGAATCTTAATACTCTAGTTGAGTTACGAGTATTTATGGAACGGCATGTTTTTGCTGTTTGGGATTTTATGTCCTTATTAAAAAAATTACAGGAAATTTATGTACCCCATGGTTCTCCTTGGATTCCCAACCCGAACGGTAATGTCGTAAGGTTTATAAATGAAATTGTAATGGAAGAAGAATCAGACCAGTCGTATGGTTCGGATGGAGGGAAATATACAAGCCACTTTCAAATTTATCTTCAAGCTATGAAAGAGGTAGGTGCCTCCACTAAATTGATAGAAGAATTTATAGAGATTGTTGGCGTAGAGGGAATCGAAAAGGCAATGAAACTAAAAAACCTACCCTCTTCTTCTCGAGATTTTTTGAACTATACATTTGACCTTATCGAAAGGGGTAAGGGGCATGAAATTGCTGCGTCGTTTGCAATTGGTCGCGAGAGTGTTGTTCCTCTTATGTTTAAAAGAATACTTCATAAAACTGGCGTTAGTTCAGAAAAAGCACCTGTATTTCATTACTATTTGGAAAGGCATGCACATCTAGACGGCGATCATCACGGACCAATGGCTTTAAAACTATTGGAAGATTTATGTGCTAATGATGAACGATATGAAAGAGATGTTAATTTAGAAGTAAAAGAAAGTCTTAATGCACGTCTAAAATTATGGGATGGTGTACTATCGGAAATGAAAAGCCAAGGCTTGTTACAGAGATTAAGTTAACTCGATTTCTACTGTAAATTCATCTCTTCCTCCAGGTATAACTGTTCTTGTAGTTTTGTTCTCCGGAGCATTGGGAGGAGACATCCAAGGTTCGACACAATAAAATGGAGAGTTTTCTTTTGTCCAAGTTACAAATGTTAAACGAGAACCGTTGTCAGCACCACCTACCTCGGATATTTTAATTGGTTCTTCATCATTAAGAAGAGAAATCTCAGCAGCAGGTGTTTTGAGTTCATAATGAATTCGGTTTATTAGAGTTGTATCTTCCATAGTCGTAGATTGTTGCGAATCTAAAACTTTTTTTAAAATTCCACCGTTTTCGTACTGAAA
This sequence comes from Opitutales bacterium, assembly GCA_965660725.1. Taxonomy (GTDB): domain Bacteria; phylum Verrucomicrobiota; class Verrucomicrobiia; order Opitutales; family Seribacteraceae; genus Seribacter. Next base: position 3,442 of record CBFIBI010000005.1, on the reverse strand, counting down.
AACTTGCTTGGCATTCAACTTTATTTGGTGTTCATCTAAGCCAAGACCCTTTCTCCAAGGAATTTGAAAGTAGGGGTGTAATCCTGCAGACCATGGAATGGGCTCTCTACCTTCATTTTCGAGGACTAGACTAATCTGAAGGGACAACTCCAGAAAATGATAAATTACAGTAAATGTGTAATCAAAGGGATAAGAAAGTTTGGAAATATCATTTTGTTCTAATTCTACTTCGAAGCCGTGCTGGTCCATCGATCGAATTTTAAAGTTCGAGGACCGGGCAAAGCCATGCATAGGCATTGGAAAAGACTTTTGACCACAACGCCAGTGGTTTTCATTTCCAGCATCAAAGACCTTTCCGGCAAATGGAAATAATATCGGAATACCACCATCTGTTGCATCAAAATTTTCTGAAGTATTTCTTTCCGGCCAATGGATAATATCGCGAACTGATCCATCGCTCATGTTAATGTGCCAATTGAGCAATCTTGCACCTTTTTCAGGCGAAGCAAGAAAGGTAGATGGGCCAACATCCCATCTTTTAATTTCCATGTCCTGATAAGTTATACTTTCCATAAGATATCAATTGCCCGTTCTTTGATGTTTGTGCAATGTATTTATGACCTTTAGTATTGTTTGTTTAATAATAATACCAATTTAAATGCATTTCATTAAAAAAAATTTATTAATATTTTTTTCTCTTAACTTTTTTTTATTAGGAAAAAGTCAAATCCCGGAAGACAAGCCAATTGAAAACCTTCCTTCAGCAGTATCAGGTAATTCTTTACTCAAAATTGCATTTCAAATTCCTATTCGTGATCAAATCGGCCCGCCCATATTGGATATTCTGCGACGCGGGTTAAAGGATGCTATTTCCAAAGATGCAGATTTAGTCATTTTAGATATGGATACTCCTGGAGGAGAACTTGGCGTCACGCTTGAAATCATGCAGGAGATCATCGACTCTTTTGATCGTTTTGACGGGCCTATCATTACCTACATAAACAAGGAAGCTATCTCTGCGGGTGCATATATTGCTATAGCAACCAATGAAATTGCCTTTTCACCCTATGCACAAATCGGAGCTGCAGAAGCCGTAAGTGGGGGTGGTGCTAATATTGACTCTTCAATGAAAAGAAAAATAAATTCTTATTTGAAAGCAAAAATCAGAAGTTACACAAAGGATTATCGTTATCGTTCGCGAGTCATGGCTGCGATGATGGATGCAAATGAAACTTTACTTATTGAGGGACAGCCTCCTGTGGCCACAGATGGTTCTTTAATACAAAAAGCTGGAGAACTGCTTACTTTGACTGCTGAAGAGGCTGTACAGAAATATGGCACCCCCCCCCAGCCTTTGCTAGGTTCTGGTATTTATAAGGATGTAGAAGAATTATTAGATAATAAATTCGGACATGGCAATTATGAACTAGTTAAAATGGAAGTTAATTGGGCAGAAAAAGCGGGCCTTTGGCTAAATTCTGTTGGACCAATAATTATAGGAATTGGCCTTCTTGGCTTATTTATCGAATTCAAAACACCTGGCTTTGGCTTTTTTGGCATTACTGGAATTATATTTATTTTAATATTCTTTGGTTCTAAATATGTATCTGGCCTTGCTGGACACGAAGAAATTCTTCTATTTGCCGTCGGTATTTCGTTAGTTATTTTCGAACTCTTTTTGTTCCCAGGTCTAATTTTTCCTGCACTGTTTGGATTTTTTATGATTATTGGATCGATACTCTGGGCAATGGTCGATGTTTGGCCTAATCAAGAGTTTTCATGGAGTTTTTCCTCCTTTGAAGGTCCCCTTAAGGAGCTTGGAGTTGCTTTGGTCACCACTATCTTTCTAGTCTTATTAATCACAAGAATGCTACCTAAAACGACACTTTGGAATAAGCTTATTTTATCGAGTTCCGTTGGTAATTTATCTCCGGATAACAACTCGCAAAAAGATTTAAAACCATGTGTAGGTAGTCTTGGAAAATCAGTTTCTGAACTTTACCCAATTGGGCAAGTCGAGATTGAAGGTGTTAAATATGAGGCAAGATCTCAATTAGGTAAAATAATTAAGGGAACTTCGGTAAGAGTAATTGGTATTAATGATTATGAATTAATTGTATCCAAGAACTAACATATGGAATCAATTATAATAGCGATATCGTTTGGTTATGTTTTAATCTTGGTGGAAGGTTTTTTACCAGGTGGTATATTTGGTTTGGCTGGAGCAATATGTTTATTCATAGCGTCATATTTTGCTTATTTGGAATTTGGCGGTTTTCTAGCACCTATCCTAACTTTCTTGATTAGTAGCATTGGAGGCTTATTGATTGTTTTTTTAGAATTTAAATGGTTATCTAAGAGTAAGTTTGGAAATTCTTTTTTTCTTAGATCAAAGACAGATGGCACTAGTAATGAAGAAAGACCAAGCGTTGAAATAATTGGTAGAGAAGGAAAAGCCTTGACCGAGCATAAGCCTGAAGGGATAGTTTCGATCAACGGGAAGAATTATGATTCATATTGTGAGGATGGCCTTTTGCACAAAGGAAAGTCCATTGTTGTGATTGGATTAGATGATTTTAGAATAAGAGTAAAAAAAATAAATTAATTTTTTAAAAATAGTATTATGACAGATATGATGATTTGGATAGGTATTGGTGTAGCAATTATTGCAGGACTTGTTGTCGCTTTAATTATAATTTCCTTTTTTAGCACATGGTTAAAGGCTCTCTTAGCAAACGCTTATGTTGGTTTTGGAACACTTGTGGCAATGCGATTAAGGGGGGTGCCTGTTGGATTAATAGTGGACGCTCGTATCACTGCAGAGAAGGCGAGTTTACCCTTAACCACTGATCAGTTAGAGGCTCACTATTTAGCGGAGGGTAATGTGGTTCAAACTGTGCAGGCAATAATTGCAGCGTCTAAAGCTAATATTACTTTAAATTGGGATAGGGCCTGTGCTATTGACTTGGCAACAAGAGGGACATCCAAGTCGGTCCTAGAGGCTGTTAGGACATCCATTAACCCAAAAGTAATTGATTGCGTAATTGAAGGGCGTGAGACAATCGATGGTGTTGCAAAAGATGGAATTCAGGTAAAAGTTCGAGCACGGGTAACCGTCAGAAGTAATCTCGATAGATACGTTGGAAGTGCTCAAGAGGAAACTGTAATAGCGAGGGTGGGAGAAAGTATTGTTTCTACAATCGGATCATCAGAAAATTACAAGGTTGTACTTGAAAACCCAAATTCTATAACTGAAAAAGTTTTAGACCGCGGATTAGATCAGGGCACGGCTTTCGAAATTCTTTCAATAGATATTGCTGATGTTGATCTTGGAGAGAACCGTGGTGCTGCATTACGTTCTTCGCAAGCAGCAGCAGATAAAGAGGTTGCTCAAGCACAGGCAGAAATTCGAAGAGCAGCAGCTGTTGCACTTGAACAAGAG